>JAJBTL010000160.1 GCA_020860865.1 Planctomycetota bacterium
CGACGGCGCCGGTTACCGACTCCGTCACGGTGTCGATCCTCTCGATTTCTCCGCCAGCCTCGGCCCGCTCGGCGTGCCGGATGGCGTCCGCGCCGCCCTTCACGCCGCTATCGACGACATCGCGCCGTACCCCGACCCGCGGTGCCGCGCTTTGACCGACGACATCGCCATGATGCACCGCGTCCCGGCGGAAAAAATCCTCGTCGCCAACGGCGCCGCCGACGCCATATTTCGCCTTGTTGACGCGCTCCGCCCGCGATGCGTCCTCATGCCGGTGCCAGCGTTTTCCGAATACGGTCAGGCCCTCCGCGTCGCCGGCGCCGAGGTCCGGGAGCACATCCTCCGCCGTGAAGACGGGTTCCGTCTTCAGCCGGACTTCCATGAGCGAATCACGCCGGACATCGACGCCGTCTTTCTCTGCCAACCGAACAACCCGGTCGGGGAAGTCATCGATCCGGAGTTACTCCGGAACATTTTCGACAAAACCGAGTCCCTCGGCCTCACCCTCGTCGTGGATGAATGTTTCTGCGATCTTCTCGACGACCCCGCAAACCACTCCCTTCTCGCGCATATGAATCTGGCCCGCCATCTGTACGTCCTCCGGAGCTTCACAAAGCTCTACAGCATCGCCGGCCTCCGCCTCGGCTACTGCATCGGCGCTGACCCGGCCGTTATCGAGGCCATGCGCGGCGTCGGCCAACCGTGGGCCGTTTCGACCCTGGCCCAGGCCGCCGGCCGCGCCGCGATTCGGGAAGAGGAGTTTGTTCGGGATACCCGTAAGGTTGTCCGGGAAGAACGCGCCTGGTTAATAGATTCCTTGAACCGCCTCGGCCTCGAGATCCACGGGAGCAGGGCCAATTATGTTTTCTTCGCCGCTCCGGTCGACGACCTCGCCGTCCGCATCGAAAACGACGGCATCCTTATTCGCGACTGCCGCAACTTCGCCGGCCTCCGTGCCGGGTATTACCGCGTCGCGGTCCGACTCAGACACGAAAACGAACGGCTGGTCGCCGCTCTCGCGAAAGCGCTTTCGGCTAGCGGGCGCGACGCACCGTTGCCGGTGAATGCGGAAGTGACGGCGGCGAGCACGAAAGGGGATTCGCAGAATGGCTAAGGCACTCATGATCCAAGGCACAGCCTCCGGCGCCGGGAAGAGCCTGACCGTCGCCGGCCTCTGCCGGCTGTTTCGGCGGGACGGCTTTTCGGTCGCGCCGTTTAAAAGCCAGAACATGGCCCTGAACTCGTTCATCACCAGGGACGGCCTCGAAATGGGCCGGGCCCAGGTGGTTCAAGCCGAAGCCGCCGGCGTCGAACCGGATGTCATGATGAACCCGATCCTCCTGAAACCGACCGGTGACTCGGTGAGCCAGGTCATTGTCAACGGCGAAGTCGTCGCCAATATGCCGGCCGCCGAGTACTACCGGCGGAAGCTCGAATTTCTCCCCGCCATCAAAGCCGCCTACGCCGACCTCGCCTCGCGCCACGACATCATCGTCATCGAAGGCGCCGGCAGCCCGGCCGAAATCAACCTGGCCGAGAACGACATTGTCAATATGGGCATGGCCGCCTTGGCCGGGGCGCCCGTCCTCCTTGTCGGCGACATCGACCGTGGCGGCGTCTTCGCCAGCCTTTACGGCACCATCGCCCTGTTGGCGAAAGAGGACCAGGCCCGCATTCGCGGCACGATTATAAATAAGTTCCGGGGCGACCCGGCCATACTTCAACCCGGCCTCGATATGCTCCGGGACCTGACCGGCATCCCGGTCCTTGGCGTCGTGCCGCACCTCCGCCTCGACATCGACGACGAGGACAGCATTTCGGACAGGCTTGGTTGTAATAACGGTGGTTACAAGCCGATCGACTGCGCCATCATCCGCCTGCCGCGCCTGTCCAACTACACCGACTTCGCCGCTCTCGAACGCTACCCCGCCATCGGCGTCCGTTATGTCGACCATGTCCGCCGTCTCGGCCAGCCCGACATCTGCATCATTCCCGGCAGCAAGAACACCATGGCCGATCTCAACTGGCTCCGCCAGAACGGCCTGGAAACGGCGATAAAACGCCTCGCCGCCGCCGGCCGCATCGTCGTCGGCGTCTGTGGCGGCTACCAGATGCTTGGTCGCGATCTCGCCGATCCGGACGGCGTCGAATCCGGCGGCACCATGCGCGGGATGGAACTCCTCCCGTTATCCACCACCTTCGCCAGCGGCAAGGTCCGGACCCGCGTCCAGGGCCGGGTCGAAACGCTCTCCGGCCCGCTTGCCTTTCTGGCCGGCGTCGAGTTCGAAGGCTACGAAATACACATGGGAAAAACCATCCGCCACTCCGGCGCCGAAACCTTCGCTATGCTCACCGGCCCGTCCGGCCGGACAGACGACGGCGCCGCCGCCGGCACAGTCTTCGGCAGTTATGTCCACGGCCTGTTCGACAGCGGCGGCCTGGCCGAAAGACTCGCCGCCCACCTCCTCGCGGAAAAGGGCCTCGACCCCGGTTCCGTCGCCACCATCGACCACGCCGCCCACAAGGAAGGCGAGTACGATAAACTCGCTGACGCCCTCCGGGACGCTCTCGATATGAAAGCGATTTACGAGATTCTCAATGCCCGGTGAAGAGGCGCTCGAAATGGCGAAGATGGAACCATAGCCGCCAAAGAAGTTGGATATGATAGACTTTCAAAAAAAAGGGTGAAGCCATGAGGCTCCACCCTTTTTCAATGCACACTGACGTTAGTGCCAGCGAATCAATTTCTCAAATCAGACCGCAGTCCTACCGCTTGATGTTGTAGAACGCGTCGTTGCCGGCATAGACGGCCGCGCCTTCCAGTTCTTCTTCGATGCGAAGAAGCTGGTTGTACTTGCAGATGCGGTCGGTGCGGCAGAGGGAGCCGGTCTTGATCTGGCCGGCGTTGGTGGCGACGACGATGTCGGCGATGGTGGTGTCTTCCGTTTCACCGGAACGGTGGCTGACGACGGCGGTGTACCGGGCCTTTTTCGCCATTTCGATGGCGGCGAGCGTTTCCGTCAAGGTGCCAATCTGGTTGACCTTGATGAGGATGGAGTTGGCACAGCCCATCTTGATGCCCTTCTGGAGGCGTTCGGTGTTGGTGACGAAGAAGTCGTCGCCGACGATCTGGAGGCGGTCGCCAAGCTTTTTCGTCATGTACTCGTAGCCCTTCCAGTCATTCTGTTCAAGGCCGTCCTCGATGGAGACGATGGGATACTTGTCTATGAGCTTTTCCCAGTATTCGACCATCTGGTTCGAGTTCTTCGTTTCCTTGGTCGACTTCTTGAAGACATACTTGCCACCGGTGAAGAACTCGGACGCGGCCGGGTCCATGGCGATGGTGATGTCCTTGCCGGCCTTGAAGCCGGCGCCCTTGATCGCTTCCATAATGACCTTGAGGGGCGCTTCGTTGTCCGGGAAGTTCGGGGCAAAGCCGCCTTCGTCGCCGACGCTGGTGGACATGCCTTTTTTCTTCAGGACCGCCTTCAGGGTGGGGAAGATTTCCGTCGCCCAGCGGAGGCCTTCGGAGAAGGTCTTGGCGCCGACCGGCTGGATCATGAATTCCTGGAAGTCGACGGACGAGTCGGCGTGGGATCCGCCGTTGATGATGTTGCACATCGGCACCGGCAGGGTGCGGGCGAAGGCGCCGCCGATGTAGCGGTAGAGGGGGAGGCCGGCGCAGTCGGCGGCGGCCTTGGCGACGGCGAGGGAGACACCGAGGATGGCGTTCGCGCCGAACTTGGCCTTGTTCTTGGTGCCGTCGGCCTTGATCATGAGGTTGTCGACGGCGACCTGATCCATGACGTCCATGCCGAGGACGAGCGGGGCGATTTTCTCATTGACGTTTTTGACCGCTTTCAGGACGCCCTTGCCCATGTAGCGTTTCTTGTCGCCATCGCGGAGTTCGACGGCTTCGTGTTCGCCGGTGGAGGCGCCGGACGGCACGGC
>JAJBTL010000264.1:0-384 GCA_020860865.1 Planctomycetota bacterium
CGTATGCCGAGGCGGCAGAGGTGGAGGCGGCGGGCGTCTCCGGGCAGCGTTTCCGTCGGGGCGTCGGCGAAGTCCGTGAGGAGGCCGAAATGGATATTGGCGCCGGGATTGCCGAGGTAATGCATTTCGAGGCCCCGGAGCATTTCACCAATGCCGCGTTCGGACTGGAGCAGGGTCGGGACGACGACAAGGGTGCGCTCCTCCGGACGGATGCCGTCGGAGAAGTCCATCCGGGGCAGGCGGCGCGGGCGCACCAGTTGCGTGGCGAGGTAATTGACAAGGCCGACGGCGAGGTGGCCGGTCGTGAAGGCGAGGAGGATGCCGGTGACGAGAAGCATGTCGCCACGGACGCCGCCGACGTGGGCCAGGAAAATGGTGAACGCG
>JAJBTL010000264.1:394-11574 GCA_020860865.1 Planctomycetota bacterium
AGGACGAGGGCGCCCCGGGCGCGCCCGCGGGCGACGCTGGTCGAGGCGCCCCGGAGCATGTCGCCGAGGGCCGGGCGGCAGGCGATTTTACGCCGGAGATCCCGGTCGCCACGGCCGACGAGGTAGTAGCCGACGTGGGCGTCGCGGGACGATGCGCCCCGGAGGGTGGCGCCGTCCCGGGCGAGGTCGAGGCAGGCCATGGCCACCGATTCCTCTTCGCAGCGGCCGCGCCGGGACATCCGTTCCACCACCCGGCGGTATTCGTCCCGGGTGGCGAAATCCATTTTGGAATAGACGTCGGCGGGGTCGTCCCGGAGGATCTGTTCGGTCCGGCTCATGGTTTCGACAAACTCGTTCCAGTCAGTCGACGACAGGTTCCGGAGGCTGGTGATGCAGTTCCGGGTGGATATTTCCATCACAGCCTGTTCGTGGTTTTCCTCGGTGACGACGTGGTCGACGCTCCGGCCGTGCTCGTTCAGGCTTTGTTCGACCCACTGGAGCGGCAGTTTCATCGCACTGCCCCGACCGTGGAGTTTCCGTTTGAACTCGGCGACAAAGGCGCCGGACAGGGCCGGGTTGGTGCGGGCCATGTCGGCGACGGCGAGGATGAGATTCTTAGGCTCCTCCTCGTCGATGCGGATAAGGTCGTCGGCCCAGGTGCGGGCGAGTTCCCGGTCGACCCGGTTCTGGCTCATGATGACGGCCATGCGGCGGATGTTTTCAATAAGGGCAAAGCGGAGCATGATCGGGATGGCCCACAATTCGCCGAGGCGAAGCGGCGTGACTTCCTGATAGGCCGAGACGATGCAGCCGAGGCCTTCCATATCGACGCGGCTGTCCGAGTAGGCGACGACGTGCTCCGCCAGATCGTAGACGCGGGGAATGCCGATTTTCCCGGGGTTCGAGAGGCGGGGAAGTTCGAGGAGATAGCGGCGCGGCAGGTGGCGTTTCGCCAGGCCGATCTGTTCTTCAATAATATAGAAATTGTCGAGAATCCAGTCGCCGACCGGCGTCAGCGGTTTTTCCTCGGTGACGTCGTCGACCAGTTGGCGGTGGATGGCGCGGAGGACTTCCTCGTTGTCGGCGAGGCGGCGGAGCAGGCGGTCGCCGCCCTTCCGTTCCTTGCTGGCCCGGTGTTCCTGGCCGAGGGCGATGCCGCGTTCGCGGCGCTGGTCGGGGCTGAACAGTTCGAGGCGGAATGGCTTGTCGTCGTCGCGGGACAGGCCGTCACGGGACGTGACCTGTTTCGTGAGATGGCTTTTGACACCGTCTTCAGTGAGCATGTGGTAACCCTTTGAGAATTCAAAGGCGGTGGGCATGACGGTTAAATCTTAACGCGATACGCGTATAAACCGATTCATGCGCCACGAGTGGCTGCCGTTCGTCCTCACCCCGAACGTGGTCCCGACGGCGCGTTAGGCCCGGGAAAGCTGCAAAAATATAACGCGAGCTTGCCAGTGAATGCAAGCCCGTAGTAGAGTGTGCAGCGTTAATACGTAATCCTTCTCAACTGAAAGCGTTAAGTTAAGGTCGGAGGGGCGAGGGGATTCGAGAGATGGACGGTGCGCGTCAATCGTGACCGGATTTATGGCGAAATCATGGGGATTATTGCGGTGATGGCGGGAACGGGAGAGGATGGAACGAAGCTCCGGCGGCATCGCGTGAAGGGTTGAAACGAGCGTCGCCGTCCAGGATGTGGACGGCGACATTAGAAAGATGATATGGTCGAGGAATCAGTCGGTTACGCCGGGAACGATTCGGCGGTCCGGCGCAGGCCTTCCACGAATCCCACCGTCGGCTTGTAGCCAATAAGCTTTTCCGCCTTGGCGATGTTGGCCAGGCTGTCCTTGATATCGCCGGCCCGGGGCGGCGCGTAGCGAGGCTGGATGTCGGTCCCGAGGACGCCGTTCAGTTCCCTGACGAGGTCGTTCAGGCTGTAGGCGTTGCCGGTGCCGATGTTCATGACGGCGCCGGCCAGCGTTCCCGGCGCGGTGGCGGCGAGGAGGTTGGCGTCGACGGCGTTGTCTATGTAGGTGAAGTCCCGGGTGTGGAGGCCGTCTCCGTAAATTTCCGGCTGGCCGCCCCGGCGCATGATGTGGATGAACTTCGGGATGACGGCGGCGTAGTCGCTGTCCGGGCGTTGGCCCGGGCCGAAAATGTTGAAATAACGGAGGGCGACGGTGTCGAGGCCGTAGCAGGTGGAGAACATGGCGCCGTATATTTCCTGCGTCAATTTGGCGGCGGCGTAGGGGGACAACGGGCAGGGCGCGGCCGTTTCGACGCTGGGGAGTTCCGGGTTGTCGCCGTAGGCGGAACTGGAGGCGGCCTGCACCACCCGCTTGACCCCGGCCTTGACGGCCTCGTCCAGGAGGGTGACGGTGCCGATGATGGAGGCGTGGGCGCTTTCGAGCGGCACCTCGACGGAACGCGGCACCGACGGTACAGACGCCAGGTGGATGACGCGGTCGACGCCCTGGAGGGCCTGGCGGACCGTGTCCGCGTCGGTGACGCTGCCGGTGATGAAGTTCGTGTTGTTCCGGATGTCGTCCAGGTTGTCGCGGGAACCGGTGGAAAAGTCGTCGAGGCAAACCACGTCGTGGCCGTCCCGGAGGAGGCGGGTCACCATGTGCCTGCCGATAAAACCGGCGGCGCCGGTGACGAGAAAGCGTTCGCGGGCCACTGCATCTCCATTCGCATTGAAATGTACAGTATCAATTCCGGGAACGGCGGTGCACTGCCGCTACGGGCGGTCCGTCTCCCCGGCGTCCCCCTCCCTGCGGGTTTTTTTACGACGATATCTTGCCGTGGGAGGCCCGTTCCGGCTCCCTGGCACTCCGGAGGTGCTTCCCGGGGATGGCGGCCTGGTCGTTGGCCCGGCGGATGTGTGGTTCATTTTCGAAATAGGACGCCCGGACCTTGACGCCGCCGAAACGCCAGGCGTGGCCGGTGCGGACATCGGCGGAACCGCGACCCGTCTTGTGCCGGTCGAAGGATCGGGTGCTGCGGCCGTGGTGGTGTCTGTTCTTGTTGTCCTTCATTGCGATCGCCTTATGTAAAACGTGGGTAATCCATTTCGTCGTTATGTCGCCGCCTCATTTCGCCGGGAACGGCAGATGTTCCCGAATGCCCCGGGCGAACTGGTCGGCGCAGGAGGTGCCTTTGCCTTCACAGTCGACGCCGGCGAGGACGGCGGCGGCTTTTTCCGGATTCATCCCGGCGAGGAGACGGCCGAGGGCCATGCCGTTTCCGTGACAGCCGCCGATGAATTCGACATGCGTGATGGCGTCGCCGTCCAGCTCGACTTCAATGCGGTCGCAGCAGACGCCTTCCGGCAGTATAACAATTTTATTCATGATGACCTACCATTTTCTAGAACGTTTCATCCGCGCCAAAACAGTGGCACGGCCGAACTACCGATCGGACCCTATTCAGCCAACGGCGCGCCGAGTTCGTCCAGGGTCAACATGAACCCCGGGGCGAAGGTGTCGATAAAATACCGGACTTCCGGACTGTCCATACTGTCGAGTTGCGCCTTGATGCCTTCTTCGGCCAGGAGGAACTCGCGGTTGCCGCTCCGCCGTTCCTCGATACATTTCAGCCAGGCGCAGAGCTTGTCCGCCGCCTTGACGATCTGCCACGTATCCGCCTCGTCTTCGGTGGGGAAAAAGGCCGGGGCGAAGTCGTCCCGCAGTTCCTCCGGGAGAAAGGACAGGAGGCGCCGGTTCGCCGCTTCCTCGATACCCTTGTAGGCGGCGCGGATGGCGTCGTCGTAGTATTTGACCGGCGTCGGCATGTCGCCGGTGATGATTTCGCTGGCGTCGTGGTACAAGGCCAGGAAGGCCGCCCGTTCCGGGTTGTGGCTTTTCCCGAACAGCCGGTTCCCGATGACGGCCAGGGCGTGGGCCAGCATCGCCACCCGGTGCGAATGCTCCTGGATGTTCTCCGGACTGGTGTTGTGCATCAATGACCAGCGGCGGATCAGGCGCATCCGGGACAGGTAGGCAAAAAAGCCGCTGGCGGTCCCGTCGGTGCTCACAGGGCCTTTTTCCCGATATCCGTGCGGTAGCGCATGCCTTCGAACGAGATGTCGCCGACGGCGGCATAGGCGTTTTTAATGGCGGCGGCGATGTCCCGGCCGGTCGAGGTGACGCCGAAGACACGGCCGCCGTCCGTGACCACCTGTTTCTGGTGGTTCAACTTGGCGCCGGCGTGGAAGACCATAGTGTTTGGCCGGCGGGCGGCGTTGTCGAGGCCGTAGACGACCTTGCCCTTTTCATATTTCCCGGGATAGCCGCCGGCGGCGAGGACGACGCAGACCGCCGGGTCCGGATGCCATTCGATGGTCTGGTCCGCCAGTTTTCCCCTGACCGTGGCGTCAATGAGGTCGAAAAAGTCGGATTTCAACCGCATAAGGACGGGTTGCGTCTCCGGGTCGCCGAAGCGGACGTTGTACTCGAGCACCTTCGGGCCGCCGCCGGTGAGCATAAGTCCGGCGTAGAGGAGACCGCGAAAGCGCCGGCCCTCCTCGTTCATGCCGTGGACGGTGGGGACGAGAATGCGTTCGACCACTTCGCCCATGATGGCGTCCGTCAGGATGGGGGCGGGGGAATAGGCGCCCATGCCGCCGGTGTTCGGGCCGGTGTCGCCGTCGAAGGCGGCCTTGTGGTCCTGGGACGAAGCGAGGGGAGCGATGGTCTTGCCGTCCGTCAGGGCGAGGATGGTCACCTCCTGGCCGCGAAGGAACTCCTCGATGACCACCCGGTAGCCGGCGGAACCGAATTCGCCGTCTCCCATGATGCGCCTGACCGCCGCCTTGGCGTCGTCCCGGTTTTCGCAGACGATGACGCCCTTGCCGGCGCAGAGGCCGTCCGCCTTGACGACGACCGGGCCTTCCGGCCGGGAGTCGATGTAGCGCATGGCCGGTTCGAACTGCTCGAACTCGGCGAAATCGGCGGTGGGAATGCCGTGGCGGCGCATGAGGTTTTTCGCGAAGGCCTTGGAGCCTTCCAGTTCGGCGGCGGCCTTGGTCGGGCCGAAGATGGGGATGCCGGCCTCCTTGAAGGCGTCGACGATGCCGTCGACATAATACGTTTCCGACCCCGGGAGGACGAGGCCGATGTCGTGCTCGCGGGCCCAGCGGACCATATTCCGGAGGTTGCCGGTGTCCATGTCGACGCATTCGCCGACAAGGGCGCAGCCGGAGTTCCCCGGGGCGATATAAACCTTGTCCACCTTCGGGGACTCGGACAACTTCCAGGCCAGGGCGTGTTCGCGGCCGCCAGAGCCGACGACGAGGACGTTCATGCGGATCTCCTCTCGGGTGGATCACATAGTACAAGCTGTTCGATAACTGCCATATCGTTGTCGGAGACGAGGAAAAAGGTCCGGCAGGCTTGTTTTCGCCCGGCAGTTTGGGCGAAAACACGCCGAGAGGAGCTTTTGACAAAGTATCCGGCGGCGAGATGGTAGTTATCGAACTGCTTTTAATATGTAATACATATACAATAAAAAATGCGCGCTCAAACGCGGCGCGCCGGTGCTCTTGACAGTCTGCCCATTTTCGCCAAATCGGTCCGGCGAGTCAAGGCGCCGGCCCGGTTCCGGGACGGTTTTGACTGGCGTCATCCCCCTGTCGTGACGTGTCCGCGACCGGTCCGGTGCCGGTCGGGCGACCGGTCAATCACTGATCGTCGTCGCCGATACCGAGGGCGCGCATCTTTTCCCACAGGTTTTTCCGGCTGATGCCGAGGCTTTCCGCCGTGCGGGACCGGTTGTTCCCGTGGAGGGCGAGGACCCGCTCGATATGGGACCGCTCCGCCGCCTTGACGACGGCGGCCAGGGTGAGATCCGGGGTATCGGCGGGAACGCCGGCCTGGAGAAAATCCTCGGCGGTGAAGACGCCGTCCCGGCCTTTCAGGGCGAGGGCGCGGCAGACGGCGTTTTCCAGTTGGCGGACGTTTCCCGGCCAGTCGTAGGCGGTGATGGCGGCGAGGACGTCCGGCGCCAGCGGCTTGACCGGTTGTCCCGCGTGCTTCTCCAGGAAATGCGCCGTCAGTTCCGGGATGTCGGCGGCCCGTTCCCGGAGGGGCGGGATGTCGAGGCGGAGAACCTGGAGGCGATAGAGGAGGTCGGTCCGGAACTGCCCGGCTTCGGCGTGGCGGTCGAGGTCGACCTTGGAGGCGGTCATGACCCGGATGTCGAGGCGGCGGGTGTCGGCGCTCCCGAGGCGGCGGAACTCGCGTTCCTGAAGGACGCGGAGGAGTTTGACCTGGGTGTCCATCCGCATGTCGTCGATGTCGTCGAGGAACAGGGTGCCGCCTTCGGCCTCTTCGAAGCGGCCGGTGCGGGCGGATTTGGCGTCGGTGAAAGCGCCCTTGTCGTGGCCGAACAGTTCGTCGTCGAGGAGGCCCGGGGCGATGGCGCCGCACGAAACGGGGACGAACGGCTTGTCCCGGCGGGCGCTTTCCTCGTGGATGGCTTTGGCGAGGACTTCCTTCCCGGACCCGCTTTCGCCGATGATGAGGAGGCTGGCGTCGGAGGCGGCGGCGAGGCGGGCCATATCGAGAAGGCGGCGGAAGGCCGGGCTGGCGAGACCGACGACCTGGCCGAGGCCGGTGGCGGCGTCTGGCCGGGAGCGGCGGATGCCCCGGCGCTTTTCCAGAATCCTGGTGAGGATGTTCACGAGGCTGACGCCGAGGAACGGTTTCTCGAGAAAATCGAAGGCGCCGGCCCGCATCGCCTCGACGGCGAGGCCGATGGAACCGTGGCCGGTGATGAGGACGGCGTCCGCCCCAATTTCCCGGGCGGCGGCGAGGACGGTCATGCCGTCGGCCCCCGGCATGGCGAGATCGGTGACGACGCAGTCGTAACGGTTTTTCGCCAGAAGGTCGAGGGCCTGATCGCCGGAGGAGGCCAGTTCGACCTGGTGGCCGGCGTCCTCGATGTCGTCGCAGAGGGTCTCGCGGATAAGCGGTTCGTCGTCGCACAGGAGTATTTTCATCGTGTCTCTCCCCGGTCGCCGGTTTCTGGCGTCGTCGCCGGCAGGGTGACAGTGGCCGTGGTGCCGCGGCCGCGTTCACTCTCCAGCACCAGCGTCCCCCGGTAGCCGGCGACGATATGGTGGGCGATGGACAGGCCGAGGCCGGTCCCTTTGCCGACCGGTTTTGTCGTGTGGAAATAGTCGAAGCTGGCGGACAACTGGTCCGGGTCCATGCCGACGCCGGTGTCCGCGATGACGACGCGAACGGATTCCCCGTCCCGGTCGACAGTAATCGTCAGGACGCCGCCGTCCGGCATGGCGTCCACCGCATTGACAATGAGATTGAGGAAGACGTGCTGGAGATCGCCCGGGTCGACGCGGACAGCGAAGCGGTCCCGTTCGTCCTCGGCTGGCGCTACGTAGGCCGCCGTCACCCTGGCCGGGGCGAAGAGGTGCCTCGCTAGATCGAGGGACTGCTCGAGGGGAACGGTGACCGGGAGCGCGATCACTTCCCGGTGTTTACGGGAAAAGTCGAGAATGCGCCGGACCGTGTCCCGGATGCGGTCGAGGCCGTCTTCCGTAATTTTCCAGTATTTTTCCGTCCGTTCCGGGGTCATCCCGCCCTTTTGCAGCCTGGCGATGGCGTTCATGACGCCGCCGAGGGGGTTGTTGATTTCGTGGGCGACGCCGGCGGCGAGGCGGCCGGTGGCGGCGAGGCGTTCCGAGAAGGCGAGGGAGCGCTGGGCCGCTTCGATGCGGTCGCCGGCGACCCGGACCTTTTCCTCGAGGTGGAGGCGGGATTCGTTGACCGCTTCCGCCATGATGTTGAAGGAATCGGCGAGGGTGCCGATTTCATCGCGGCGCCGACTGAGGCCGACCTGGACGTTGGCGCCTTCGGCCAGATCGCGCGCGGCGGCGATGAGTTCGTCGATGGGATCGAGGACGAGCCTCTGGAGCGTCCAGAACAGGAGGAAGGCGACCAGGACGGCGCCGAAGGCGAGGCTGGCCGCCACCATGCCGAGACCGGGAGCGATGGGATTGGCGCCGTGTTCCGGCCGGAAACCGCCGCCGGTGAGGTATGCCGCTTCCAGAATCAACAGGGTGAGAAGCCCGTTGACAATGGACAGGAGGACGAAGGAGAGGAGAATTTTCCGGCGCAGGGTCATGCGGTGACGTTACCTCACGGGGTATAAATTCATTTTTCGCAAAAGGTTTGAAATAAAACCCGGGTTCGCGGGCAAGTATATATTGTCGGATCATACGCCGGCCCGTAGGGCGAAGCGGTCATTGTAGCGAATTTTGTCACAAGGTGTTCCGGAAAAACTGAACCGCATGCTTTACAATAAAGATGAGCCTGTCGATCAGACAGTATTGTTATATAATGAAACCTGAGAAGTATCAACCGCGTTCCGGAGCGGGTGGGAGAACCGTTTGCCCGCCGCCGGCCGCCTGATTTATTGACAACGGGGTACGCTCGTATGAGCAAGAAAAATATTGACGCCAGAATGTCCATGTTCGGCCGCCTCGCCGTCGAGTCGGGGCTGGTCACCTATGAGGATATCGTCGCCTGCATTGAAGAACAGGAGAAGTACCGGGCCAACGGCGAAGCGGCGCCGAAGTTGGGCGAGCTCCTCGTCATTCGCGGCCTCCTCACGGAGCAGGAAGTCGAGATGATCCTGAAGATGCAGGCCAATCCCGGCGGCCTCATCGGCAGGCAACTCCTCGAACGCGGCCTTGTCACCCGGGAACAACTCCGGGAAGCCCTGGACGAACAGGCCGAGTATGTTCAGAACGGCATGACCCCGCCGCGTATCGGCGAAATGCTGGTCGAGAAGGGCATGCTGAAACGGGACGATCTGGAAAAGATCCTGAAGAAAAAAGAGGCGCCGGCCGGGAACTATCTCGGCGAATTCCTCGTCAACCACCGCCTCGTCAAGGCGGAGGACGTCAGCCGCTGCCTCGCCATCCAGAAGCACGCGGCGGAGCAGGGCGAAAAGGCGCCGCGCCTCGGCGAACTTCTCGTGTCGTGCGGCGTTCTCCGTCAGGAACAGGTCGACCTCTACACCCGCCGCCACGCCCAGGAGCGGCGCAAGGTCGCGCCGGCCATCGCCAGCACGGTCGGCGTCGCCACCACCATGTCGACCGGGGCGGAAAAGCGCCGTAAACTCCGGCGCCGGGTCGGCGAGTATGAACTCCTCGAGAACATCGGCCAGCACTACGACGGCGTCACCTACCGGGCCCTCCATACCGGCTCCGGCGCGGTGGTTGTCCTCCACCAGTTCAATCCGCCGTCCGAAACCATCGCCAGATCCATAACCGGCCTGAAAGGCCATACCACGCAGATCCCGAAACCGGGAGCGGTGCCGGTTCCCCAGGCGGTGGCGGCGCCGAATGTCCAGGCCCCGGCGGGGTCCGCTCCCGTGGTGGACAGCGACCGGTTCATCGGCGAGGTCGAGGTCGAAGTGGATGCCGTCCGCGCCGTCGACGGCTTTGGCGAAAAAATCGACAAAGCCATGCGCCTGCGCGGTCCAAGTAACCAGACCGTCCTCGCCAGCGAGCAGTTCAGCGGCCGGGCCGTCATTGCCGATTATATCGAAGGCGTGACCCTGGAACGGGTCGTGGCAGAGAAGGGCAAGATGGAATGGTCGTGGGCGGCGGAAATCCTCTACGACCTGTCCGCCATCCTGGCCCAGGCCGAAGCGATGGATCTTATCCACGACGACATCCGGCCCGGCTCCATCTTCATCGACGCCGCCGGCAAGGCCCGCCTCGGCCTCTGGTGCTACACGCGGAACCCGGTGGACAACCGGGACTGGCTGGCCCACAAGCATCACCCGATAGCCTTCTATTTCGCGCCGGAACGGGTGTCCGGACTGCCGTCCGTCAAGGCGGATATTTTCAGCCTCGGCGTGACGATGGTGCACATCCTCACCGGTTCGGCGCCGGTCCGGGGCAACAGCGCCGCCGACGCCATCGACCAAACGACCGCCGGCCAAATCACCCAGGACATGGTGATGGACATGGATCTTCCCATGGAACTTATCGACCTGGTGTCGAACATGGTCGATCCGAATCCGGCCAACCGCCCGGCCTCGTTCGCCGACATCCGCGCCCGCGTCGGCCGCCTGGCCGAAGTGGAACAGCTCGAATTTGACATCGCCAGTACCGCCGTTTCCGTGAAGGAGGCGATGAGCCTCGAGGAGGCGAAGACGGTCATCGGCCGCTTCCTCAGTGCGGCGTTGCCGTCCCGGGAGTCGAAACGGGTTACGTGGCGCCAGCTCGTCCGCTATTTCTTCGGGCCGCTCGCCGCCATGATACTCATTATGGTCGGCGTCACCGTCATGTACAAAACGACCCAATCGAGTCACGGCCTCATGGTCCGGGCCCGATGGCTCGACCAGCAGGGCGACAAGGCCGGAGCCCTCGAACTGTTCCGGATGATAGCCACCCTGTACCCGAATAACGAAGTGATCCAGACGCGGTATTTCGATCTCGCCATGGAAGTCCGCGATCACGGCGAAGCGGAAATCGCCCTCGAAAATCTTCTCCGCATCCATCCCGAACGCTACGACGAATACCGCGAGCTCCAGGGCGATCTCCAGGTCTGGCAGCGGCGCTTCGCCTCCGCCGCCGACGTTTACCGGGAGCTCCTCCAGGCCCGGCCGGCCGACAACGCCCTCAGGGCCAAATTGGCGAGCGCCCTTCTCTGGGGCCACGATTACACCGAGGCGCTCCGGGAATACCGCGAACTGACCAACCGGGAACCGAACGAACCGGCGCACCTTCTCGGCATGGCCCGGGCGGCGTCCGGCGCCGGCAACCGGGAGGAGGCGGCGGACCTGTTCGCGCAACTGTTCGAGATGCGCATGCTGCCGGAAAACAGCATTGTCGAATACGGCTGGATCCTGAACGATCTCGGCCGGACGGCGGAACTCCGTGAACTGGCCGGCGAGACGCTGGCGCAGTCGGAGTCCCTCGAGTTTTCCCAGAAGAATCTCGTTACCCTGAATTTCTGGGCCGGCGACTACTCCCGCGCCAGGAGCCTCCTCGACAGCCTGGCCATGCAGTCCGGCGACGACAAGGAATCGCTCCTCTTCCGTATCACCCTGAACGACAAGCTGGGCGACCGCGCCTCCGTCATCGAAGGCTACAAGCGCCTCGCCGAACTGGAGCCGGGAAATGTCGACAACCTCCTCACCCT
>JAJBTL010000264.1:11584-27105 GCA_020860865.1 Planctomycetota bacterium
CGAGCAGGATTTCGAGTCGGCTGACACCTATCTCAAACTCGCCCATGCCCGGGACGACAAGGACCCCCGCATCCTCCGGGCATTGGCCGAGAACTATTCCTACATGTCGAAGCTGGACGAGTCCATTCGCTGGTACCGCGCCCTCCTCACCCGGCTTCCGGGCGACCGGGAGGCAACGAACAAGCTTATCCAGGCGCTTCTCTGGAACGAGAATTACGAAGAGGCCGGGCGCTATGTTGAACGTGCCTACCAGGACAATCCGGACAACCTGGCGGCGAAAATCAACCTGGTCATGGTTTACAGCCGCCTCGGCCGCGAGGACGAGTTAATGCCGGTGGTGGACGAACTTATCGCCAGCGGCGAACTGACGGACGAGGAACGGGAGCAGATTGCCATTAACGCCCTCGTCTCCAATTCAAACCGCCTCCTTATGCGCATGGTCGGCACCGGCGCCAAGCCGAACGAGCGGGTGACCGAACTCCGGCTCATCCTCGCCCGCCGCCTTCGGGCGGAAAGCCGGCACCTGGCGGCATTGCCGGTCTATGCGGCGGTCTTGGCGGCGACGCCGAATCCGAAGCCGGAACTCCTTATGGAAATGGCGGAAACGGCCAATTGGGCCGGACGGCCGGACATCGCCACCCGCTGGCTGGAACAGGCCCGGAACATGATTTCCAGGCAGGAAAAACAGCAGATCTCGCAGTATGACCCCCGGGCCTTCCCGGCCCTCGCCACCCCGCCGCCTATTCAGGCCGGTCCGGTTCTGGAGGCGCTGCCGCGAACGACCCCGGCACCGTCGCCGGCCCGGGTCGGAGAACGGTCGCTCCTCGGGCTGCATGATTCTCGTCCGGGAGCGACATCGTCGCAGACGTCGCAGTAAGGGCAATTCATACAGTCACGTGTGTACTTCAGCGAAAAGCCACCGTTGCCGTGAGGCACACCGGTGGCTCCTTTTTTTCCATCGCCATACGTCGCCGGAGTTTTGAAGCCGCCGCACTCCGCACCATTTCCGGTCAAGAAGGATTTTTTGCCTGCCGGGACAACTTTTACTGCAACCACATTCGAAACGATCCGATAAGAAACCATGAGGCGCCGCTTCGCCTCCGGTTTCGAATTTGCTGGGCGGTTATGTCCACCGGCGCCGTTCCGGCGGCCGGATCGATTGATTGGAGAAGGTGATGAACTCAATAAAAAATGTAAATCGGATTCTCTGGCTTATGATGGGCGTCTACGGGCTGGCCATAGCTCTTTTCTACATCCTGAATCCGTTGGCATAAGCGAACGTTTTTTCTCGTCATTGTTACAATTTTATAAAGAGTAACGTGTAACGGATTTGCCTCGCCCATAACGGGCGGGGCTGATTTTTTAGGTAAAGCAAATGCGGTCCGCGTCCGAATATTCGTAATGGCCTGTGCTACACAGCCGGGTTGGTTGATAACGGAAAGCCGGAGGTGCCGCCATGTCGTCGATAATCACCGATATCACGCCCATCGATCCGTCAAAACTGAACCGCGAACTCCTTTGGAAAGCCAAGCACAACGACGTCTCGAACCTCCTCACCGGCCTCAATCCATACGGCCAGAACAAGTTCGAATCGAGGATGAAACAGATCCTCTCCGACTTTGGCGTCACCGACCCGATAGGCATTGGTAAAAACGCCGAAGGGCGGTTCATCCTTTTTCAGGAACATCCGGAACAGGAGGCTATTCAGGAAGCGATTAACTCGGACGCCACCCTCAGGGAAATTCTGGACAATCCCGATCACAGCTACGACATTTCGAAAGGCGGCCTTTTCGCCACCAACGGCTACGACACCGCCCATTTCACCGCCGAAGCCATGAAGCTCCACGAGGAATGGAAGAACAAGGGCACGCCCGTTGAGGCGACGGTGGAAGGCACGGCGAAAATGCTGGCGATGCAGGCCGGGTACAAGTTCAAGCCGGTCTTTACGCTGGAACAGGAAAAGGAACTGATGGAGACCGGCACCGTCACGTTCTCCGAAGAAGCGCCGGGCGTCCCCAGTTCGTTGAATAGTGAAAGCATAAACAAGGTTCTCGAACAACAGGAATATATTGAGACCGAACTCAAATCGCTCCTGAAAAAGGCCGGGATCGAACCGGATTCCATCAAGAACGTCATGATGTTCGTCAACAGTATCTATGACAAAAATTCGCCGAACAGCAAGTCCGACGTCAACGCCTTCAATATCAGTAAAGAGGACGCGGCCACAATTCAGGATATCCTGGAAAAACCTGAAAACGCCACCCTGGTGTCGATGCTGGAAACGTACGTCGGCGAGGCGCGGAAAATCACCAGCGAACTCGAAGCCGCCACCGGCCTGACCGATCGCGATATCGCGGATATCATGAAGGAAGGCGTCGGCCTCCGGAACATCAACAACGAAAAGCTCCAGGGTCTCCTGTCCGAAGATCCAGACCTGGCCGAGGCGCTCCAGGGCTTCCTCCAGGAAGGCAGTATCCTCTCCAATATTACCGGCCAGTCCAGCCGGCAAAAGGCCGAGTTGGCTGTCCACGGCCTTGAACACGCCATCATGACCGCTTTGCAGAACTTCAAGCAGACGCTCGGAGTGAAGGAATATAACGAACTCAGGCAAAACCTTACCGTCACCGCCTCGTCGGACGGCAAGTACTCCATCGCCGGGACCTCGAACAAGGAAGTCCTGAAGGTGTTACACGACTACGCCGCTTACTACACCTCAGGCACCTTTGCCGAGGATCTGAAAAAAGGCGAAGCCTATCACCAGGCCCTGAACGGGACCGACGGCTCGACGCCGGCCACCTACACCATCACCTTCGCGGACAAGGAGGGGCCGACCAGCGAGGTGCAATGGGGCGGCGGCTATACGAAGGACCAGGAAGCGGCGGCCAGGGCGGAGGTGAATGACAAAGTCACCGAATTGATCAACCGGACTCTCAAACAGGAAGGCCGCCGGGAATTGGCGGCACCGGTGGAGGTGACGGTGGACAAGGACGGGAAGATTACGGCGAAGTTTACCAAGCCCGATCCGAACCGGGCCACGGTCGAACGTGTTATCGAAGAGATGAACGCGTCCATCCAGGAAGACATCAAGACCATGCGAAACGGCTACCCGGTCGGCGACCAGTTGTCGAACAGCGTTTTCGATCTGGTGCGGCACGGTTCGTCGACGCTGTCGCGCATTGAATACTGGCCGTGGTAACGCCGGCCGTATCGGCGCGGACCGACGGGTCGGCGTCGCCGTCCTCCTCCTTATCGGCCGTCCTGTCCGGAGGCGCGGCTCCTCCCGTCCGATATCTCGCGCATATATCCAGCCATTCCCCGCCGGCGACGCGCCGGCGGGGTTCTTTTGTGAAACCGTGAACTCCTTCGGGGTGGCGGAAAAGCGGGGCGCGGTTTCGTCGTCGGCGGGTCGCTCCGACGCGGTCCGCGAACCTTCCGGAGGACGGAATGTCCACCGACTGGAAAAATTGGCGAACAATTTTTGAAACGAATAGCCATATGGCCGCAAGTAATGGGTGGAGAACCGGAATATGTTCCGCGAGCGCGGCCCGTCGCGGGATTTTCCGGGAGAGAGAGACTATTCAATTGCTTAGTGGAGTCGCCAGTGGATATGCGCGGAAGAAATTCGTACTACTCGCATAACGCGTCGCACGGAGCCGCGCCGGGCTCCGGCGGCGGCACGTCAATCCTTCTCGGCTTTCTTCTCGGGATGGGCGCCATCGTCATCGGCGCCATCTGCATATGCATTCTTTATTTCGGTTATACCTACGCGGACCGCCTGGAAAGCCTCGAGTCGGGCATCCGCGCCGTGGCCTCGGCGGAACGGGCGCCGGTCCAGGAAGTCTCCGCCGCCGAAGCGGCCAAAGCCGCCGCCGCCGGCGTCGGCGAATCCATCGCCCGCATCCTTGAAGCCCACCGCGCCGCCGCCGTCCTGAACGCGCCCGCACCCGCTCCGGCCGCGCCGGTCCAGGCGCCGTCCCCGCAGATCTACCTCATGATGGGGGCAGGGCGCGAACGGCGGCCTCCACTATAATAACGCGCCGGCCGCCTTCCAGCCGCAGGCGTTCCCGCCCGCCGTGCCCGGAAGCCCGCAGGCGGAAATAAACCAGTTCGTCGCCTCGAAGTACCAGGCCGAGTTTTCCGAATACCTCCGCCAGCGCGCCCTTCAGAACGCCAACGCGAACGGCATGTTCCACACCGGTTCGCCGTACGCCGTCCCCGGCCTGTCGCCGATTTCCCTGGAACGGCAGTACATCAACGCGGACATTCCGGTGCCGAAAAAGATGACCATCGACCTGAAACGGCGCTTTTCCCGGGACGAAACGGTCGAACAGTGGTTCCGGGACGAAGCGGCGCTGGACCTCGATTTCGACCCGGACGCCGTCGGCGAAGACGGCCTCCCGGCACCCGAGGCGAACGACCCGCAGCTCGACATGGTCCTCCGCGGCCTCGCCGAAAGCACGTTCTACGACAAGCAGTACGAACGGTCCGCCCGCGTCTATGCGGAACTGGCGGCGCGGTCCGTCAACCTGTCCGTTGTCGAACTGAACCGCTGGGCCAAGGCGTCGGAACTGGCTGGCGACACTGAGTCGGCTGTCCGCATTCTCGAACTGGTTGTCAAAATCGACCCGGACAACCTGGACATCCTGAAAGAAATCGCCCAACTGCAGGTGGTCGGCGGCAACTTCTCGGCGGCGGCGGAAACGTACCTCCGCCTTATGAACAAGGAACCGGGGAACCGCGACTGGCGCATGTGGCGGGCCAAGACCCTGACCTGGTCCGACCGGGGCCGGGAAGCGGTTGAACTCATGCGGGAACTGTACCGCGAGGACCCGACCGACATGGAACTGAACCTCATGCTGGCGGACCTCCTCCTGTCCCTCCACGAGTTCGAGGAAAGCCTGCCGCTCCTCGACGCCCTCATCGCCCACACGCCGGACGACGACACCCTCCGGGTCAGGAAGATGAATTCCCTCATGGCGCTCCAGCGCTTCATGGACGCGGCGGAGATCGGCGCCGACCTCCTGACCCGTTATCCGGAGGACGCCGGCCTTCTCCTGAAGCAGGCCAAGAACTACCTCGCCGCCGGCGAGTACCAACTGGCCATCGAACCGTTCTCCCTCTACCTCGCCCTCAAGTCGGACGACATCGAGGTGCGGAAGGAATATGCCGAAAACCTCATGGCGGCCCAGGAGTTTTCCATCGCCGCCGGCGAATACCGGGAGATTCTCGAGGCCGAGCCGGAAAACAACGAAATCCATAAGAAACTGGCCAATGCCTACATGGCCGCGAACGACTTCCGCTCCGCCGCCATCGAGTACGAAAGCCTCGTCATGGTGTTTCCGGACGACGAAGAGGTCAACCTCGGCCTGGTGTCGAGCCTGCGGATGAGCGGCCAGGACGCGGCCGCCCTCCAGGCGGCGAAAACCTATCTCCGCCGCGACCCGTACAACCAGAAGGTCCTCGTCCAGGCGGCCGGTTTGGCGATGGCGGCCGGCGACACCGAACACGGCCTCGCCTGGTACCGCACCGCCATCCGTCTCGACCCGACCGATTTCGAGTCCCGCATCGAACTCGGAAACGCCCTCATCGGCGCCGCCAAGTACGATGTCGCCGAGCACGAGTTCCGCCGCGCCCTCGTCTTCGACGACGGCAACATGCTGGCCCGGCGCGGTCTGGCCCGGTCGCTGTTTTATCAGAGGAAATACACGGAGTCGTTCGACGTCTACAAGCGGATGACCTGGGAGGTCATGGACGAGGGGCTCCTCCTCGAATACAAATACCGCCAGGCCGTCGCCAACGGAAAGGAAATAGAGGCGTCCAATATCCTCACCCAGCTCCAGGAAGTCGAACCCGAGGACAAGACCTGGGCGTCGGACCTGCACCAGTCCCTTCTCCGGCAGCACCGGTTCGTCGAGGCCCGGCGCCAGTACCGCGCCGTCATTGCCGACGACCCGTCCAACCGGAACGCGTTCCTCGGCGATTACAACATGAAGCACTACCTGACAACCTATCCGGTGACACTCCGGGCCGGTGTCCTCCGGAAGACGTCGAAGGAATCCGACGACGAACAACAGGACCGCCGCGCCAGGCTGACATCAACTTATATAGGTCTACACGGTGAACGTTCCCTCAGCGAGATGTGGCGCCTCACGGGCGACCTCGACCGGGAGGGCTGGAACATGCGCACGCCCGGCGTGTCGAACCTTTCGAGTTACCGCCTCGGCATCGGCGGCATCTTCGAAGGGCACCCGAACCTGAAGTTCCGGGGCGGCCTCGGCTACCGCTGGTTCGTCGGGTCGGACAAGGAGGTCATGGGCGAACGGGACAGCCCGGACGACCAGTGACTGTACAACCTGACCGCCGAATTCAAGGAACTGGCCGGCAGCAACCTGAACCTGACGTTCATCTCCGGCCGCCGGGAGCATTACGACAATTACCTGAACGTCTACAACGATCTCTACGCCTACGACTTCGGCATTATCCCGCACTACCGCTGGCAGAAATGGGATTTCCACGGCGAGTTGATTTCGAGCATCCTTTCGGACTCGAACACCCGCCTCTTCGGCCACGTCGACGCCAAGTACCGGTTGTACGAGACGCCGTGCTTCCTCCTCACCCTCGGCGGCAACATCGAGTACGAGAACTGGCAGCACAACCGCGACACCTATTACTCGCCGCAGGACATGTACAAGTATGGCGTCGACCTGGACGGGCGGTATTATTTCTGCCGGAATCCGGAAGTGTGGGGCGGCTGCGAATCTTCCATCGATTTCGGCGTGTCGTTCTTCCGGGACCGCTTCGGCTCGACCGGACAGAAGCTCTACCTCGGCGCCAGCCACGATTACAACCGGAAACTGTCGGCATACGCGAGGCTCGACTTCAACCGCGAGTCCTACTATAATGAGCTTCGCCTGACCGCCGGCGTCACCTATGCCTTTGGGGGCTGTGAATGAGCGTCAATATCCAACCCGACAACACCAATATCGAAATGGCGATGCGGAGCCGCAAGCGTATCGGCATCATCATGGTCATAATCGCCCTGACCGTGGTGTTCGCCTGCGCCTATATCGCTCTCCGTATCATCCTGCAAACCCAGGCGACCGACGTCCCGCTCGTCGGGAAGATTATTTCCGTCGCCCTTTTGATGACGGAGGCGTTTGTCGTCTTCCATTCCATTTCGTACGCCATCAACTTCATTTCCGCTTTGCGGGCGCCCGAGCCGGCGCGGGCGGAAATCACCGACTGGTCGATGGCGCCGTCCGTGGCGATTCTCGTCCCGGCCCGGCATGAACCGTACGAAGTTCTCGAACGGACCTTTCTCTGCCTGAAGAACATAGATTACCCGAACAAGGTCATCTACCTCCTAGACGACTCCTCCGAGGCCAGCTACCACCGCGAGGCCGAGGAATTGGCCACCACCTACGGCATCCGCATCTTCCGCCGCGAAAAACGCCACGGCGCCAAGGCCGGCATCATCAACGACATCGTCAAGACCCTGGACACGAAGTACCTTGTCGTCTTCGACGCCGACCAGAACCCGATGCCCGGCTTTCTAAAAAACCTGGTGCCGATTATGGAAGCGGACCCGAAGCTGGCCTTTGTCCAGACGCCGCAGTTCTATACGAACACCGAGGCGAGCGCCATCGTCAAGGGCGCGAACATCCAGCACTGCATGTTCTACGAGTTCATCTGCGAAGGGAAGTCGGCCGGGAACGCCATGATTTTCTGCGGCACCAACGCCATCCTCCGCCTCGAAGCCATCCGCGCCGTCGGCGGGCTGGACGAGGGATCGGTGACGGAAGACTTCGCCACCACCATCGACTGGCACCTGTCCGGCTGGAAAAGTCTCTACAATGGCCAGGTCGGCACCTTCGGGTCCGGGCCGGAAGCGCTCGACATCTACATGAAACAGCAGTGGCGCTGGGCCCGGGGAAATATCGGCGTCCTCTTCAAGGTCTTCCGGACCTTTATCCGCCACCCGTTCGGCATGACGCTCCGGCAATGGTGGGAGCACTTCGCCACCGGGTCGTACTATATCATCGGCCTTTGCTACTGCATTCTCATGCTCTGCCCGATAACCCAGGTGTTTTTCAACCTGCCGGTGTTCCACATGAACGGGCTCATGTACGTCTGCCTGTTCGCGCCGTACTTCATGCTCAGCCTGACGATTTTCTTCCTCAGCATGTACCGGCGAAATTACGCCTTCGGCGATCTCATGCTTGGCATTCTCCTGACGTTTGTCTGTTTTCCGATCTACGTCAAGGCGTTCCTCGCCGCCCTTCTCGGCATCAAGAGTTCCTTCACCGTCACGGAAAAGCGCTCCGGTTCCGGCGACGTGCCATACCGGGCCTTTATCCCGCAGCTCCTCATGTGGGGCGTCAACTTCACCGCCATCATCTGGGGCCTGCAGCGTATCGCCGTCGAGCAGACGCCGCAGCTCGGCGTCAGCCTGATGTGGACCTTCTACCACTTCGTCATGCTTTCGGCCATTTTCTATTTCCGCCTGTCACCCACCCGCTGGGGCGCTCCGGACAACGTCGTCCAGCCCGCCGGCGACGCGGCTTCGACCGCGGCCGGCAAGTGAGGACACATCGATGGCAAAACGGAAGGGAAAGCGGTTTCATTTCGCCAAGTCCTCGCACGCGGCGGTGGCCCTGAAGAAAAGCATGCGGTTTTTCGCGCTGGCCGTGATTCTCCTCTGCGGGCTGTCCTACGGCATCTCCCGCCTGTTCACGGAGGACGTCGTCATCCGCACCTACGAAAACGCCTGGGAAAACCTCCAGTCCCTGTGGACGTCGTACCGGCATATCTTTATCGACAACGGCCGGGTGGTCAGGCCGAAAAACAACTACGACACCGTCTCGGAAGGTCAGGCCTACGCCATGATCCGGGCGGTGTGGATGAACGACCGGGAGACGTTCGACTCGGTCTACCGCTGGACCGAGGAAAACCTGTCCCGGCAGAAACGCCACGGCGACCACCTCCTCTCCTGGCGCTACGGCCAGGACAACCTCGGCGGCTACGCAATTCAAGGCGATACCCCGGCCCTCGACGCTGACCTCGATTACGCCCTCGCCCTCTTCCTCGCCAACCGGGTCTGGCCGGACGGCAGATCGCCCGTCGGCACCATGGGCTACCGCGAGAAGGCGGTGGCGGTGGCGGACAGCATCATGACGAAGGCCGTGCACCTCCACCCGAACGGCGAACTGGTCCTCCTGCCGTGGCCGCTCACCGGCGGCCGCGATCCGGCCCGGGACGTTCTTCTGAATCCGTCGTATTTCTCGCCCGGCCATTACCGGATTTTCGAAGCCGAGACCGGCAACCGGCGTTGGGGCAAACTGGCCGCCGACACCTACCGCCAGGTCGAACGGCTCCTCCACATGGACAGCCCGGACGGCATGGTCGTCACGGTGCCGGACTGGATACTGATGCGGCCGGACGGCAATTTCGCCGTCGACCCGAACCGGGGCTACGTCTCCGGCTGGGACGCCTTCCGCCTCTGGTGGCGCCTCCGGATCGATCACGAACTCGGCGGCGGCCGGCGGGCGGAGGAAATAATCCGGAAGCGGCTGGTGCCGTTCCTCGACAAGTCGATGTCCGAATCCGGCGGCGATGTCGCGTCGGAAAGCGACCGGGACGGCGTCCCCACGGTGAAATATTCGAACGCCGGCATGGCGGCGGTGTACCGCTATGCGCTCCGGGACTTTGAACCGGTCCTGGCCCGGACCATGGAGCGGCAGGCCACGCGCCGACTCATTCGTGACGGTGATTACCTCTTCTTCCAGGAACGTGACGAATACTATACAAATAGTTGGGCCTGGTTTGCCATGCTTGACGGCGAACTCCTGTTCCCGTTCGGGAAATTCTATTCATTCGGGCGCGTCACCTAGGACGGGACGGAGTAAATTTCCATGATAACAAAAGCCGAACTGCTGCGCCGCTTCAACGAGATCATCGTCACGGAAGGCTATGCGATGCCGTTGTATCTCGGCCACCTTCTCCAGACCCTGCCGTGGTACGGCCTGCCGGCCGATCTCGAGACGACGGTCCGGAGCGTTCTCGAAAAGGTGCGGATGGAGACGGAGGCGACGCGGGCCAACAGCGAACAGATTTACCTGAACATCCAGGAAGATCACAAAGAGGAATTCTAATGCTCCGACAGGAAGATTTCGTGGAAATGCTCGGCAGCATGCAGACCCACGTGGAAAAAACCATCCGCATCACGGACGAACTGGTGAGTGAACTGGACGACGTCGAACTCCGCTTCAAACTGGTGGCGTTCCGCCAGGCCAAACACCTCCATTTGGAAACGCTGTCCGCGCTCCAGACCCTGGTCAGGCACAACATGTATTCGTTGGCCGGCGATACGCTGGAGTAATTGCCGTCCACGGCGGAGTTCCCGCCTTCCCCGCCCGACGTCGAAAACGCCCCGTGGCCCGAGGCGGCGGAGAGTCGTTCGCGGGACCCTGTGACTCCCTTTTACATCAATCCATACCCACCATCCTCCGGTTCATCGGCTTGTTGTGTCGAGTTCGTCCATTGTTCCATTGCAACCACTTCTGCCCGTGCCATTCGCGCCGCGAGTGCGTTACGTCGTTATCCTGCCCGGCACGCCGTTGGCGCAGGGCACCCTGACCTGGCACTTGCCGCAGCCGTAGTACGGGTCGTGCTTGGCCAACACGTCATCCAGGAAGTCGGAGCAGGGCTGATGGGCCTTGCCGTTTTCCAGGCTGATGGCCTGGACCGGGCAGTTCCGCACGCAGACGCCGCAGCGGTTACAGTATTCGTAAATGTCCCGGTATTCACGGGGCGTCGGGGGGAGTGCCAGCGTCGTCAGGATACTGCAGAACCGGCCGGCCATGCCTCGTTTCGTTATTAAACCCTTTGACAATCCGAACGTGCCGAGGCCACAGACGAAGGCGATGTGGCGTTCGGACCAGTTCGAGGAATATATATCGTAATTAGCCAGAAATTTCGCTTCCAGCCCCGGCGCGACTGCATCGTGGCCGTTCTCTTTCAGGAACGTCTGGATGGAGACGGCGAGGGCGGAGACAACTTTCTGGCCGTCGATACGAGCGTGGAGCCATTCCAGCGACGGATAGGACAGGTCCCGGGAGTTTCCCTTTTTCACCTGTTCGGTAAACGGGAGGAAAAAGGAGATGATGGTTTTGACGCCGGGCAGCCATTCCGACGGCCGGAGGACGACGTTGGCGGCGGGCGTGTTCAGTTCGTCGAAAACCGGGTCGTCCGGATCGCCGAAGCCGAAGATGGGCGCATCGCACAGCCTGAGGCCGACGACGCTGTCGTTTAGGGCGATGTCCCGGGGAATGACATTCAATGGTGAATGGGCGATAAACTCCCGAGCGTGGTCGGCTATGGCTTCACAGGTTATCATTGGCTTCCTCCACCCTTCCGCACAAAAACAGGCCATCCGGGAAAAAGACCGTCGGCCGAAAATCCGCTTCCTATCCAAAAGTCCCACCTATTGTAAAGTCGGCGGGACGGCGGGGCAACGGTCTCGCCGCGACGGGCGCGGCCGCCGGGGGCCTCCTTCCACCGGGCACGTCCTTGTAAACGAGCGTCGTTTATGCATGATTGGCGGAGGGACGCGGCCATTCGTGGCCCGTCTTCCCGGTGGGGCGGATTGTCCAGGAAACAAGGAGTTTTCGTTATGGAACTGGTTCTTGTCCGGCACGGGCAAAGCGAATGGAACCGTCTCAATCTCTTCACCGGCTGGCACGACATCGGCCTGTCCGACCAGGGCCGGGCCGAGGCGGCGGAGTGCGGCCGCGTCCTCCGGTCGGAAGGCTACGACTTTGACGTCTGCTATACTTCCTACCTGAAACGGGCCATCCACACCCTGAACATCATCCTCGAGGAAATGGACCGGGACTGGCTGCCGGTGGTCAAGAACTGGCGATTGAACGAACGCCATTACGGCGCCCTCCAGGGTTTGAACAAGGCGGAGACGGCGGAAAAATATGGTGACGAGCAGGTCAAGATCTGGCGCCGCTCCTACGACACGCCGCCACCGGAACTGACCGAGGACGACCCCCGGAACCCGCGCCACCAGGCCCAGTACCGGTACGAAGAAAAACCGCTCCTTCCCCTCACCGAGAGCCTCGCCATAACGGTCGACCGGGTGGTGCCGTATTTCCGGGAAGTGATGGAACCGGAAATCCGCGAAGGAAAACGCCTCCTCGTCTCGTCCCACGGCAACACGCTCCGTGCCCTGGTAAAATACTTCGACCAACTGAGCGAGGCGGAAATAATGGAAGTGAACATCCCGACCGGCATTCCGCTGGTCTACTCGTTCGACAAGCATTTCCGCGTCACCGGGAAACGCTACCTTGGCGATCCGGAGGCGATTCAGGCCCGGACGGCATCGGCGGAATCGGTGGGAAAAACCGGCGACCGGTAGGACACAATGCGAGCAGGATAACGTGCAGCCAAAAACAAGCCCCCGCTCACGAAGGCGGGGGCTTTAACGTAGTCGTAGTGTTATTCGTGTCGCGGTCCTGGTCGGGCCGGCCGACCATCATCGTCTATCCGTCCGCGCCTCTCTTCCCGGTCGCGTTCTCCGGGTCGCCTGCGCCGGTCCGAATCGTGTGGGCGCGGGCGTTTTTTCCGGTGGAAGCGTTTTTCCCGCTCCTCTTTCCAGGCGCGGTGCCGGTCGGGCCCCAGGATGTCAAGGAACTGGCTGTCCATTTCGCGGAAGACATCCCGGATGGAATCGAAGGAATCCTGGCGAATGTCCTCGACCTTTTCCAGATGGGAGTCGATAACGTCCCGGAGCTTTTCCTCCTCGTCCGGCGAAATGCCGAGGAGCGAATGCATGCGGCCGACCATCGCCTCTTCTATGGCGTCGGGACTGGGCGGCACCCGGTGCACCTTGCCTTTTAAGTAAAGGACGGTCGATCCGACGCCGATGGCGAAGTCGGCCAGCATGGCAAGAAAAATGAGCGCGCCGACCTTCAGGTAACGGCGGCGGCCGTGGGCGGCATGGTGACGGGCGATAAGGCGTCGTGATTCGCTGACGTCGTGGTCGTTCATAACACGTCCTCTATGTCGAGAAGCGATTCAACCGCCGCGAACGGGCTTGAAATGTCCGTCCAGGCGGTCGCCGCCAGGAGGGTGACGGCGATGGCGGCGGCGGCCAGGGCGCCGCCGCCGGCGAAAAAAACCAGGGGAACGCTGAGGACGGCGTCGTCGTCCACGTCCCGGAGGGCGCGGATCTGCCGCATGACGGAATTCGCGTCCAAGGGGAGCGGATCGGAACGGGTCGCCGCCATGACGGCAAGGCGTTCAATTTTCTTCATGATATCCATTCCAACCGTCCTTTCCATGGCTCCCTCTTGCCAAGTTTCCGTAATTTCTGTTTGGCCCGGTAAATCCGGATCGCCACCATGACCCGGGGCCAGCCGAGGCGTTTGGCGATTTCCTCCTGCCCGAGGTTTTCCAAATACATCAATGTCATCGCCATCCTGTCGTCGGCCGGGAGCAGGGCCAGGAGATCGTAGAGGAGGCGGGCGGCCTGGTCCGGGTCGGGCGTATCGGGGTCCGGTTCCGGTTCGGCCGTTTCCGCTTCCAGGTTTTCGTGGAGCTGAACCTTTTTCTTTTCCTTGTCCCGTTTTTTCCAATAGGCGTAACCCGTCAGGGTGGCGATGCGGGCCAGCCAGTGCCGAAACGGGGCGTCGCCGCGAAACTTCGCCAGGCCAAGGAATGCTTCGACAAAGACGTCCTGCGTCAGTTCTTCCGCCGTTCCCGGGTCGCGGGCAAAATTCCGCATCTGTTTCTGAATCGCCACCGAGTGGCGTTCGACGATATTCCGGTACGCCTCCTCGTCGCCATCCAGGGTGGCGGCGACATCGGCGAGATCGAGTTCGTCGGTTTCATTCATGCAGTACCCGTGTGTCCCGGAAGAGGTTTGACCGCGCCCTGACGAGGAAAACGATGGACAACAGGCGCCCAACTGCGCCAGGACACCATTGTTCACATTCCCATACCGTTGTCAATCATGGCGCGAATCTTCTCCACCGCATAACTCATTTCGACGCAAGGTTCCCGAGTATCCGGCCCGGTGCAACGCAGTGGCTGAACCGGGCCGGTGCCGCTCGATTACTTTGTAAAAATGGTGCCAGTCAATTAAGGGTACCTCAAAAATCTAGAAAACGAAGTTTTTAGAGGGAACCTTAACGCCTCGGGCCGCCGTGACGGGGGCCGCGTTCGTCGCGGTCACGCTTGCCGGGCCGGTCCCGGCGGTCGTCGCGGTCCGGGCGGCCGGGGCGATCCATGCGGTCGCGCCGATCGCCTCTTTTCGGGCTGTCGAGTTTTTCGACCTGTTCCGGGGTCAGGATGCCTTTAATCCGGTCGTAGCCGGCACGTTTCAACGCGGCCATGCGGCCAGTGGCGGCGCCAAGCGCTTCGTGGGCCGAGACGATGGCGGCCTGATCCGGGTTGTCCCGGTCGTAGACGTCGGCGAGGGCCTTTTTCGCGTCCATCAGTGCCAAGCGGGCTTCCAGGCCCTGTTTATAATTATCTGTCAGGATATCGACCATCTGGGACTTTTGGGCGTCCGTGAGGTCAAGGTCCATGAGGCGGCGCATTTCCTTGGGTCCGGTCATGTCGTGAAATCCGCGCGGGCCGAAGCCGGGACCGTCATGACGGGCGAAGCCTCTGCCCATGCCGGGACCCATGCCGCGGTGTATGCCGGGGCCGTCGTGCATCATGTGGCGGGGCATCATTCCCCGGCCGGGACCACCCCACAGGGGACGGCCGTAGGTCGGCGAGTCGTCGTCATCGTCGACATCATCGACGATAATCATGTACTCGGCGTCGTCCACGATATCGACATCGTCTTCGGCCCGAACGTAGGACGCCGCGCCGGTCATGAGAAAGGCGGCGAGAAAGAGGGATAGGGCTTTGCGCATGGGTTCTCCTTTACGTATGATACCTGATTGGTTATTGCGGTACCGGTGGCATCTTTGTTGGGATAATGGTATGTTATCGATACTGACTGCAGAAGAGTGGCACCGCGCCGTCTTCACTGCAGGTGGTTATTCTTCACATGTACTCCCTGATACACGTTCACCAGTTCCGCCTACAAAAGAGTAGTGTCCTGCTGACGCGTCGTGTTACGTCTTTTCACCGGAAAAAGTTTTTTTTTTACGCCCTGCGCCTCCGAAAGGAAGTCGAGAAAATGGCACCAACCAAAATCGTCCGTATCGGCCAGACCGCCTTCGGCGGCGGCAAGCGCCTCGCCCTCATAGCCGGCCCCTGCGTCATCGAATCGGAAATGCACGTCCGCTCCATGGCGGAAAAACTGGTGCGTCTGACCGGTGACCTCGGCCTCCCGTACGTCTTCAAGGCCTCCTACGACAAGGCGAACCGTTCAAGTATCGGCGGTTTTCGCGGACCCGGGCTGAAGGACGGCCTCCGCATCCTCCGGGGCATCCGCCGGGACTGCGCCGTTCCGGTCATTTCGGACATTCACGAACGGGACGAAATCGAACCGGCGGCGG
>JAJBTL010000264.1:27115-27753 GCA_020860865.1 Planctomycetota bacterium
AAATACCGGCCTTCCTGTCGCGGCAAACCGGTTTCCTTGACGCGGCCGGCCGGGCGGGGAAACCGGTCAATATCAAAAAAGGCCAGTTCATGGCGCCGTGGGACATGAAAAACGCCGCGAACAAGGTGGCGGCGAGCGGCAACGACGACATCCTCCTGACAGAGCGCGGCGTGTCGTTCGGCTACAACAACCTCGTCGCGGACATGCGGTCATTGCCGATTATGCGCCAATCCGGTTACCCGGTCATCTTCGACGCCACCCACAGCGTCCAGTTGCCGGGCGGGCAGGGGACCTGTTCCGGCGGCGACCGGGATATGGCGACGGTATTGGCCCGCGCCGCCGTCGCCGCCGGCGTGGACGGCGTGTTCCTCGAAGTCCACGACGACCCGGACAATGCCAAATGCGACGGCCCGAACATGATCCGCCTGGACGAACTCCGGGATCTTCTGGAAATGCTTATCGCCATCGACGGAATTACCCGGAAGGACGAACTGGCGGCGGCGGGGCGGGAATAGGCGGTTCGCCACACCTGTAAAACGCGTGCCATCAAGCGAAACGCTCAACAAGGAAAGAATCATTTATGTCGACAATGGATTCACAACGGCTGACGCCGATTAACGCCCAACGCAGCCTGGCCC
>JAJBTL010000114.1 GCA_020860865.1 Planctomycetota bacterium
CGGTGCTTGACGTGGCGAGATGCCCGCTCCGGCATATGTTCAGCCACGGCAGCTAGGAAATCGTCCGCCTCCGGACCAGCATCGACCTGATGGAACGGCAGATGAGCGGGTTCAAGAGCCGCCCCGCCGCCCTCATAGACGGCATGATGCAGGAGAGCGTCCGCGAACTCCTCCTCACCGCCTCGGTCCGTTCGGCCGAAACGAACGCCCTCGCCAGGGCGTTCCGCGAAGTCGCCCAGTTCCTCCAGGAGGAGCGCGCCGCCGGTCGGGCCGACCTGTCGGATGCGGAACTGGCGGCTATTTTCGAAACCGCCCGGCATGAGGCGCTGGCCGCCGTCCAGGCCGACAACGCCCTCAAGGATCCGATGCGCCAGGAATGGGTCCAGTACCAGGCCAGCCGCCCGCAGTAACCGGGCGTGAACGGCGGCGACAGCGGCGGCACGCTGTCAAATAGACGTGTATACAAAAAAAGCCCTGCCGGAAAACCGGCGGGGCTTGTACTATGGAATGGTGGGCGGTACTGGATTCGAACCAGTAACTTCAACCTTGTAAGGGTTGCACTCTGCCAATTGAGTTAACCGCCCGTAAAGAATGAGATATTATAGTGATCGCCGGTCCGGTGTAAAGACTTCCTTACGGAGCCGGACAGCTTTTATCACCGGGACGGACAATCCCTCGCAGTCAATCAAGGGCCGGCGCGACCGGCCCGCTTCTGAAAAAGGTTACTATCCATGGAACACGCAACCGGAATACGCAGCACCACTATCCTCGCCGTTCGCCGAAACGGCCAGACCGCCATCGGCGGCGACGGTCAGGTCACTCTCGGCAACATGATGATCAAATCCGCCGCCCGCAAGGTGCGGTCCCTCGCCGACGGCACGGTCAAGGTCGGCTTCGCCGGATCGGCCGCCGACGCCTTCGCCCTGCTTGAGCGGTTCGAGAAGAAGTTGTCCGAACACAACAACAACATCACCCGCGCCGCCATTGAAATGGCCAAGGAATGGCGCACCGACCGCGCCCTCCGCCGCCTCGAAAGCACGATGATCGTGGCGGACAAGGACAAGGTCCTTCTCCTCGGCGGCAGCGGCGACGTTATCGAGCCCGACGACGATATCATGTCCATCGGTTCCGGCTCCGGCTATGCCACCGCCGCCGCCCGCGCCCTCCTCCGGAAAACGGACCTGTCCGCCGGGGAAATAGTCCGGGAAGCCCTGAATATCGCCGGCGAAATCTGCATCTACACTAACCAGGACATCGTGGTGGAGACTCTCGGGTAATGGCGGAAGAATCAGTCCAGGCCCATCTGGCCCGTTTTAACGCGGGCGACCGCATCGTCGTCCTCAGTGAAAACATCCATACCGTCCCCCTCGCCGCCGCCGCCCTCGGGGTCGAGGAGGCGCGGATAGCGAAGACGCTGGCCGTGCACCTGAAGGGGACGGACCGCGTCCTCGTCATTGTTACGAAAGGCACCGCCCGCCTCGATAACGCCAAGTTCAAGGCCCGGTTCGGCGGCAAGGCCGGTTTCGTCTCCTCGGACGAATGCCAGGCCGTGACCGGCCATCCGCCCGGCGGGGTGTGTCCGTTCGGTTTGCCGGACGGCGTCGAAGTCTACTTGGACACGTCCCTTCGCGTCTTCGACACCGTTTATCCCGCCGCCGGCGCGGTGAACAACTGCGTCAAAACCACCATGGCCGAACTGGAGGAATGGACCGGCGGGACCTGGGTCGACGTCTGCCGCGAATGAAGCATTTATGAACGTTCGGAATGCGCTCGAGGACGGACGGAAAAGTGGAATCAGTCAAAACAAAACGCGTCATGGCCGCCGTTGTCGGTGCCATGACGCGATTGTTTATAGAGCTGTCGAATCTGCCGGTACGGAGAAAACGCCGTGCCGGGCATTCCGGGGAAGCGTCCTACAGGTACTGGAGGATGCTCATCTGCATCACCTGCGACCCGACCTGCATCGACGCCTGGAACGCCTGCATCGACGCCTGCCAGTGGGTGATGAGAAGGGTCATGGCATTGTCGTCCATGAGGACGCGGGACGTCCGGGTGGCGATATGGTGGTCGCGGTCGTCGATATGGCGTTCGGCCAGCATTTCCATCCGGGTTTGCCTCGCGCCGTTGTCGCCTTGGGCAGAGGAAATTCGCTCGTGGTCGAGGCCAATCTTCTGGGCCAGATCGGACAGTGCTTCCGAGTCGCCTTTCGCCAGGGCGTCGATAATGTCGTTCAGGGTGGCGAAAATATTGTCCTCGCGTTCTTGGCCGCCGTTCCGGATGCCGCCGGTCTGGATCTGGAAGTCGTTCGACCCGCCTTCCGGCAGGTTGTTTTCGGCAACGGTGATGACGGCGGCGATTTTCCGATCGTCCGGATTCGTCGGGATGTTCCCGTACTGATCCACTTCATAGAGGACGACCTTGCCGTTCACCACTTCCTCGTTCGGATCGGACTTCGCCGTGACGACGGAGTGGCTGGCGTCCCGGTAGAGGGTGACGGCGACATCGTTCGCGTCCGGGCCGGTCCGGGTGATGACGCCGTGGGCGGTGCCGTTGTAATCGGTGTTCAGGCCCGGCGTCGGGTCCATGATTTCGATTTCCTGGAGCGTCGTGTGCGTCGTCCCGACCGAACGGAAGCCGCCCGGATAGATGGCGATGTCGTCGTTGTCGGCGGTGGCGTAGTTGGCCGAGTAGTCGATGGTGCCGTTCGGATTCACCGTCTTCGTGATATCCGGCACCAGATCGTCCGCGCCCTGGCCGTGGTAATAGTCGACGTCCACCGTTCCCCACACGCCGGAGTCGTTCCGTTCCTCGAGGACGAGCCCGTTCATGTAGCCGAGGGTGTGGAGGCCGGTGCCGTCCACGTCCTGCTGGGTGACGAAGGGCGGGGTGCCGTGTTCGCGGTAATATTCCTGCCAGCTCTCGGGCTCTTGGCCTTCCGCCGGAAGCGCCGGGTCCGGTTGCCAGTCCGCCACGTACTTCTCATAGTCCTGGTACAGCTCAATCGCCTCTTTCTCGCTGTAGTCGCTGTTCCACTTGCCGGCCGGGATAAAGCCTTCCGTCACCATGGTCGTGTTGTCGCGGTTTTCGTAGGAATGTTTCATCTGTTCCGCGTCGGAGTAGACCCGGACGTAGTAGCCGGGCTCCAGCTCGTACACCTTGCCGTCGTCGCCGGTGACGGTGACCGGCCGGTCCGGGTGGAGCGGGTCGGCGGGATAGTAGATGACCTCGGTGTAGACATTGCCCTTGCCGTCCGTATTCGCGCCCTTGACGAGGCCGTTCAGGTTGAGGTTGGAGAGCTGGTTATACTTGTCGCCCATCTGCTCGTAGCAGTCGCTGTCTTCGGAGACGGTCAGCCAGGCGCCGGCCAGGGAGGAGGTGAAGTTGAGGCTTCGCCCGTCCTCGGATACCTCCGAGCGGACGTAGATGCCCTTTTCCTCCACCGCCCGGTTGAAGTCTTCAACCGTCGCGAAGGTGGCCCGGACGTCGAAGCCGCTGACCGCCGCCTGTTCCGACTCGGACGGAATCCGTTCCTCTTTCCCGGTATACGGATTGGTCCGGGTCTGGTACATGGTCATGCCGTCGGCCGGGAAGCTGGCGCCGCTGCCGTCGAGGTAGGACCCCCGGGGAATGACGGTGCCTTCCGGAAAGGTGTCGTTGATGGAAAACGTCGTTCCGGCCGGGAGGACGGTGCCCGCCTTGATGGAACTGGCGATAAGGGTTGTTCCGGCCGGGATGACCGTATCCTGGGCCAGCGGAGTGCCGGCCGGGATGCGGCCGCCACTGGGGAGCCAGACGTCGTTCTCGAACACCTGGCCCTTTTTGAACATCGTGTCCGTCGTCGTCTTGAACGGCTGGGACGGATGGGACATGACGAGGTCGTCGGTTAGCTGC
>JAJBTL010000165.1:0-650 GCA_020860865.1 Planctomycetota bacterium
AAAATGTCCCGCCGGGCCTGCGTCCCCCGCACGCGAGAACAGCGCCGACGCCGTCCGGCGAGGCGCCGGGCGATCCGTCCGCCTTCATTCCGATGAGCCGCCAGCGCGGGTCCGTCAACCCGGCCATCGGCGCGCCGGAGCAGGGGGCGACAGATGAAGTTGACGCCTTCATGCCTGATTTATTCCTCTCCGGCCGGTGAATTCGGTCTGGGCGTGGATACACCGGTTTTTTCGACGCCGAGGGCGGCTGTCATTAAAAGGTAAGGAAGAATAATACAATTTACGAACAAAATGGGCGATTTTTCTTGAATTTGTTTGCGGATGAAGTAATACTATTGGGTGGAGTCTTGTGGCGGAGAGGCGGCTAGAAGGTTCCAACGTAGAATATGCGGTTCATTACACGTTTCACGCTTTTTGAGTTTTTTGGAAATCATCGCATCGTTGTCCGCTAACATGAAAGACAGAAAAATGCCCGACTCTCCCTCCTCTATCCTGGCGGAACTCATTCACGAAGAAAACATTCTGGTCGACTTGCCGGCGGAAGACCATGCCTCGGTCGTCAAGGCCCTGGTCGCGAACATGGTCTCCACCGACCTCGTCGCCAAGGCCAACACTTCCACGGTCAGCCGCCTCATGCACGCACGCGAGGG
>JAJBTL010000165.1:660-3872 GCA_020860865.1 Planctomycetota bacterium
CGCGAGGGCCTCGGCTCCACCGCCATCGGCGGCGGCGTCGCCATTCCCCACGCGCGTATCGGCTTTTCGGACGAGCCGCTGATGGCGTTCGCCCTTCTCCGCGACGGCGAGGGCTTCAACTCCCTGGACGGCGCCCCGGTCCATTTCGTCTTCATGGTATTGACGCCGAAAGACGACGACGAGGCCCACCGGGAGGTCCTCCGCGCCATTACCTACTTTGTCAAACGGCCGATTCACCTGAAGGCTCTGGCCGGATGTAAAACCTCGGCAGATGTCAAAAGCGTGTTTGTCGATTACGCCTAGAACATTCTGACTCCGCCATCGCGTTTACACGCGGCGGCTTTTTTTGTATTGTATGAGCCGGTACCTGATCGTTGTCGGCGGGCGAGTTGTTACGCGCCCGTGCGAGAGAGCGATCGGTTACCGGCTTTTTTATTTGGGCGGCACGAGTCACTATCGCGAGGGTGGGGTCCGGCACAGTACGGTGCGGGACGGAGCGCGGCGAGATTCCAAGGATACCGGACGTGGGCTACCTGATAACATTTCTTATCGTCTGCGCCGCCGTCCTCGTCCTGGTCGTGAAGGCGATACGGGCCAATCGCGCCGCCGCCCTCAGGGAAAAGCAGCGCCTGGAAGAACTGGCGCGTCGCCGCGAAAAAGAACAGGAAGTCCTGGACAAGTTGAAAAAAATTAAGGATCCGCTCAATTCCGCCAAAAAGGTCATTGAACGCGATCCCGAACGGGCGGCCAAGGTGCTTCCAACATGATGAAAAAGAAATAGCGGATCATCCGGCCGCCGCGACCAGGCTCGCCCGGCCTCTCCGCATAATGGAAGGATTACGCAACAGCGATGAAAGGCGATGAAAAACTCATTCTCCTCGTCGACGACCACGACGCCACCCGGGAGACCCTCACCGAACTCATCCGCGACCTTGGGCACAAGGTCATGGCCGCGCCGAACCGGGCCACGGCTGTCCAACTGATGGAGGAACGGGAGTTCAACCTCGTCCTCACCGACTTGAAGCTGCCGGACGGCACCGGGCTCGACGTCATGCGCCGCCTCAAACAACTGCATCCCGAAACGCCCGTTGTCATGATTACCGGCCACGCCACCATCGACAACGCTGTCGAAGCCACCCGCATGGGTGCCTATGAATACCTGACAAAACCCGTCGACCTGAACCGTCTCCGCATCGTCATTTCGAACGCCCTCTACCTCTCCAGCCTCGAACGCCGGGTCGGCCGCGCCGGCGCCCTTGACGCCATTGTCGGCCATTCCCGGGAGATCGTCAGGGTCAAGGAACTTATCAAGCAAATCGCCGCCACCGATGTCACCGTCCTCATCCAAGGTGAAAGCGGCACCGGCAAGGAAATGGCAGCGAACGCCATCCAGGCCCTGTCCGGCCGGGAGAACGGTCCGTTCGTCAAGGTCAATGTCGCCGTCCTCTCCCGTGACCTGGTCGAGTCGGAACTGTTTGGCCACGAGAAAGGGGCGTTCTCCGGCGCCATCCGTCAGCGGAAAGGCCGGTTCGAACTGGCCGATTCCGGCACCCTCTTCCTCGATGAAATCGGCGAAATGCCGTTGGAGACCCAGGTCAAACTCCTTCGCGTTCTTCAGGAACACGAGTTCGAACGGGTCGGCGGCACCGAGACCATACCCCTGGACATCCGCCTTATCTGCGCCACCAACCTCGACCTCAAGAAACGCGTGGCCGAGGGCCTGTTCCGGGAAGACCTCTATTTCCGCATCAATGTCGTCCGCATCCGCATGCCCGCCCTCCGGGAGCGTCCGGACGACATCCCGCTCCTGGCCGAACACTTTCGCCAGAAATACGCCGCCCGCTACAACCTGAACCGCACGTTCAGCCCGGAAGTCGTCCAGGCCCTCCGCGCCTATTCGTGGCCCGGTAACGTCCGGGAACTCGAGAATGCCGTCGAGGGCGCGGTCGTCCGGAGTACGGGCGAGGTTATCCAGCTTGACTGCCTGCCGGAAGAGACGGGCGGGGCTGTCACCGAACTCGACCAGTGCCTGGCGCTCCCCGGCCAGACCCTGGCCGATGTCGAACGCGCCTACATCCTGTCCGAACTGCACCGTCTCGGCGGCAACAAGTCCGGTGTCGCCCGGAGCCTCGGAATCGGGTTGAAGACGTTGTACCGGAAGCTGGAGGCGTATGGAGAAGGGGATGAGGCGGCGGACGAGTGAGTCTTCCGCTTTTGTCCATGCGCTTTTTCGTAAGGCGCCGTCCTGATTGTGGGACGGCGCTTTTTTATTCCATGCACCACCACTGTCCGACGGTGCGCCGAGGCAGGGACTTCCGTCCGGCGACCGGTTCCAAAAAATTATCGGAAGTTTTTTTCTCCATTTTCACCGGAAAAAATTATCAATGACGCGGGAAATCCTGTGTTTTTAACAGTTCCGGCGTATTTTGAGAAAATCGCGGGTGTATGAAAAAAGGAAATCTTGTAAAATATTCTGAAAGGAAGCACGGGCCACGAGGGAAGTAAGGGCCAATCGGTTTCGTCAACCGACCGGTCCACGGCGGCGAGGGAGCCTCGGATAGACTGCGGGAGTCGTCCGCTGGCTGACTGTCGGACTGTGGCTATTTAAAGGGAGTAACCCATGCGGTCAAGGAACGTACTCGCGGCGATGGTGTTCGCGGCATCGGCTTTAGTCTTTGCGGGCTGCACCCCGCAGGACGACGTCGCCTATGTCGAGGATGAAAACGCCCGGCTGAAACAATTGCTTATCCAATACGAAAATGACGCCAGGAACACCCAGGTCATGCTGGCCGAGGCCAATGGCCGGGTCGAACGCGCCAGCCTCGAACTCGATGCCGCCAACCGGAAAATCGGCGTCTACGAATCGGAAATTCCGCGTCTCCGCGAAATCGCCGCCAATGCCGCCAACGCCAACCAGTTCGCCAGTACCGGCCGCGGCATGTCGGAAAAAGTGGCGCAGCAGCTTTCCGCCCTGGCGGAACAGTTCGGCGGCGTCGTCGTTGGGAACCGCCTCGAACTCCCGGGCGACTTCTTCTTCGATTCCGGACGGTATGAACTGAACAATCACGCCAAGGCGGCAGTCCGCCGGATGGCCGAAATTCTCGCCGGCGAAAACCTGTTCCTCATGGTCGTCGGTTACACGGACAACGACCCGGTCCGCAATCCGAACCTTCGTTCCAAGGGCATCAACGACAACCTGCACCTGTCGCTTC
>JAJBTL010000045.1:0-536 GCA_020860865.1 Planctomycetota bacterium
GGGGCTGGCTGTCCGGGAAAACGGTTTTTCTCCGACAGTGCCGAGTACGTGGTTAACGGCATCACCGGTCGTCCGGCGGTACAGGCATACTACCCCACCACGCGCCGCTGGGCTAGCAGTCGAGGATTATTTCTTGGTAAAATTATGCTGAGTTTACGCGGTGAAGTCGGAAGTTCCATTTTCGGAACAAGGTGTTTAATTGTAACTCGTTATTTAGTATTTGGTTGCGGTAACGCGAAAACGTCTGGCTAGCAGGCGAAGGAGAGACCTTTACGTCCGAGAGCACGTTTTTTCTTTAAAAACAACCATGATTAAGGGGAATACGGGTATAAAAAACGAAACGCTTGATCTCATTTATACTCTTATCGCTGGTTATAAACCCGAGCCCATAGATAAGAAAAAAGCTGCCGTGGAAAGAGGAATGCTGATTAGCGATATCGGCCTCAACCTCGGTTTCGACATTAAATTCGACGATTTATAAGATTTTTAAATTCATGCTTCTTTTGGTGATACAAGTAAAATGAGCACCATTGGAA
>JAJBTL010000045.1:546-3865 GCA_020860865.1 Planctomycetota bacterium
CGCCTATCCCATAACAATGATTCCCGCGAGCATGCCCGAAACAAGTACGTCCAGCAGCAGTATTCCCAGCTGAATGGTTCAACCGGAATGATGAGTTCCAGCAATATGGTCTCCTGGACCTAACAACGGTAACGCTATTACATCACTGCCGCGAATAGCCCGGCCCCATCGGCCCGGACAATCCGCACCGTCGCCATTTCCCCCGGCCGCACGCCGTCGGCTGACGCGGTCACATAGCGGTCGGTGAGGCCGGTTCCGCTTTTTTCTACAAGTATTCGTTCCCGGAGGCCGACGCAGGAGGCGGCGAAATGTGCGGCCAATTCTGTCCCGAGGGTAATGAGGTTTTTCTTCCACTCGTCGATGTCGGCGTTGGTGGCGGTCTGGGGCATGGCGGCGGCCGGGGTGCCGGGGCGCGGACTGAAAAGGAACACATGGAGTCGGGAAAAACCGGCGCGGCGGGTAAGGTCATACGTGTTTTGGGCCGCTACGGCGTCTTCGCCCGGAAAGCCGACGATAATATCCGTCGTGATGGCCGGTCGGTCGAGACGGGACTGGAGAAGGGCGACCTTGTCCATAAACTCCGCCGTGTCGTAGCGGCGGCCCATGCGGGCGAGGATGCCGTCGTCGCCCGACTGGAGCGGCAGGTGGATGTGCGGGCAGACCGCTTCCTCGTTCGCCATCACCCGGACCAGTTCGTCGTCCAGGTACGGTGGTTCGACCGATCCGAGGCGGAGGCGGCCGAGGCTGGGTGTCCGGGCCAGGCGGGCGACCAGGCCGGCGAGGCGGAGACCGTCGTGGTGATAGGCGCCGATGTTGATGCCGGTGAGGACGATTTCCTTGTGACCGTTTTGGACGAGGCGAGACGCTTCCGCCAGGATGTCGTCCAGTGGGCGGCTTTCCGGAACGCCCCGGGCGTAGGGGACGGCGCAATAGGTACAGAAATTGTCGCAGCCGTCCTGCACCTTCAGGAAGGCGCGGGTGTGGCCGTGGAAGACGGAAATGCCGAGGCGGAAGCGGTCTGTCGGCGTTTCCGCAACCATCGATTCGGCAACCGCCGTTTCAGGAACCGCAGGAGTGGGCCGGACATCCGCGTCGGCGTTTGTCGGCGTTTCCCCGGGCGCCCGGGCGGCGGCTGACAACGGTTCCGAATTTTTAGAAAGTTCTATTTTCTTCGCTTCGCTGGCTTCTTCGGATTTTTCGACATCCCCGGATTCTCCCGTTTCTTTTATTGATCGCTCTGGCGACAGCGCCGCGACGAAGTCGGCGATGGCGTGCTTTTTCCCGTTCGGCACGAGAAGCGGTGTGCCGGACCCGATGTCCGGAAATGATTCCCCGAGGTCGACGCCGCAGCCGGTGATGACGACCCGGAGGTTCGGGTTCTCTCTGAGGCTCCGGCGGATGGCGTTCCGGCACGAGGCGCCGGCCCGGCCGGTGACGCCGCAGGTGTTGGCGATATAGATGTCGGCGCCGGCGGCGCTGTCCTGTTCGTCGTGGCCGGCGTTGTTCAGGAGTTCACGGATGGCGGCGGATTCGTACTGGTTCGACTTGCAGCCGAAGGTTTGGATGTAATACTTCATAATGCCTTTTGTTCTCTCACTATACCGCTACTCCGCCGGGACGGTGACGATTTCCGCGCCGTCCCGGCCGATGATGACGGTTTCTTCGTAATGGGCCGCCAGGCCGCCATCTGTCGTGACCATGGTCCAGCCGTCGGCCTGGCGTTTACTAATTGGCGTACCGGCGGCGAGGATGGGCTCGATGGCGATGACCATGCCTTTCCGGAGGACGGTCCGGTTTCTGGCGTCCGGGTAGTTGGGGACTTCCGGTTCCTCGTGGGTGTGGCGGCCGACGCCGTGGCCGCAAAACTCGCGGAACACGGCGAAGCCACGCTCCCGGGCGGCGGCTTCGATGAACCGGCCCAAATCCTCCAGCCTGGTGCCGGCCCGGGCGCTCCGGACAGCGGCGTGGCAGATGTCCCTGGCGCCGTCGGCCAGGCGGGCGGCCTCCGGGTCGGCGGGAGAGAGAAGGGCCATCCGGGTGGCGTCGGCGACATAGCCGCGGCGATCGGCGGTGAGGTCGAACTTGACCAGATCCCCCGGCGCCAGCACCCGCCGTCCGGGTATGCCGTGGACGACTTCGTCGTTGACGCTGATGTAGAGCCGTCCGGGAAAGCCGTACTCCTTCCGTGGCGTCGCCTCGGCGCCGAGTTCCCGGAGGGAGTCGCCGGCCAGGCGGTCGAGTTCGCCGGTGGTGACGCCGGGCTGGGCGGCGGCGACGAGCCGGTCGAGAACGGTGGCGACGATGCCGCCGATTATCCGTAATCCCTGCCGGTCGTATTCGGTTTTGGCTAACACAATGGCTCCCTCGGGTACCCTTTGCCGTGCCCCTCGAAAAGTCGGCGAATCTTTCATTCTACCACAAGCGGCCGGCAACCGCAACCGGAGATGCGCAGTCGGCGGTGCGGTTTTTCCGGTTGATTGGGGCCTCCTTTTATGCATGCTTTAATCTTCGTGTGAAAAGCCATCTACTGTAATGAAGCGTCGGCGGGATTGTCTCCGCATGGGAAAGGAGCACAGGTTGTTTACCGGTTTGGTTCGGAGCGTCGGCACCGTGAAGGATGTCGCGCCGTTCGGGAATGGCCGTCGGTTTCAAATCGACATCGGCGATCTCGCCGCCACCAGTGACATCGGGCAGTCCATCGCGGTCAACGGGTCGTGTCTCACCGTCACAAGGAAAAACGGCACCATCGCCTCTTTCGACGCGGTGTCGGAAACCGTCTCCCGGACCAATCTCGGCCGACTCCGGGCCGGCTCCCGGGTCAATCTCGAACCGGCCCTGAAGGCCGGGGACGCGTTGGACGGGCATATCATGCTCGGCCATGTCGACGTCATGGGGACGGTCCGGTCCATCGCCGTGTCCGGATCGGACAGCCGGATTTTGACAATCAACCTGCCGGAAATCATCCGCCATCTCGTCGCCGAAAAGGGGTCGGTCGCCATTGACGGCATTTCCCTGACCGTGGCGGCGGCGGGGGACGACTACTTCACCGTTTCCGTTATTCCCCACACCTGGGACAACACCACCCTCGGCAATCTGTCCGAAGGCGACGGCGTCAATCTCGAGGCCGACGTCATGGCCCGCTATGCCGCCCGTATCCTCCAGTACGGGTCAAGCGCCGAACCGGAAGGGGTGACCGAGGATCTTTTACGCCGGAACGGGTTTGTTTAAGGATAGCGGCTGGTCGACAAACGGCGTCAATGAACCGGGTTAAACCATTCGCTCGTGGTTGACGCGAAGGATTCGTATACATATACTATGG
>JAJBTL010000359.1 GCA_020860865.1 Planctomycetota bacterium
CGAGGGTGAGGGTTTCCCTCGTGGCGTCTACGGCGGCGTCGACCATGACATCGGCGTCGGCTGTGAGAGTGGCTTCGTCAGCGGCTTCGACCAAAACATCGGCGTCGGCGGTCTGGGTGGCGGCGTCGGCGGCGACGGATACGGCCGCATCGGCCTGGGCGGTGGTGACGGGCGCCGGTGCGTCGCCGGCCACGGCGGACGACGCCGGGATCAGGGACAGCGCTACGGCAAGGAGGCCGGTCCGTATACGGGTTGTCACTCCATTCATAACGGGGTACTCCGGATTATGGCACCCTCACGTATTTCAGTATGGCGCGGCGTCACTCCCCCGCCCCGCATTTCTACGCTTCGGCCAGGTAGGGAACAAGGGCGTCCCGGAGCGCTTCCGGGATGACCCGGGGCTTGCCGTTTTCACCGACGCAGGCCAGTTCGACCGTGGCGACGACGAGTGAGGCGTCGCTCCCGGCCCGGCGGATGTCAGTGACGAAAGTGAGGGTGGCGTGACGCATGGCGCCGATGTGGGACCGACACTCGAGGAGATCGTCGTAGACGGCGTAGCCTCGGTAGCGGGCATGGCAGTTCCGCACCGGAAACAGGCAGCCGCTTGCCTCGATATCCTTGTAGGCATGGCCGACATCTCGGAGAAATTCGGTCCGGGCGCGTTCGGCAATGACAAAATAGTTGGCGTAATAGACCCGGTCCATACGGTCGGTGTCGGCGTAGGAGACGCGGTAGGTGGTTGTGTGAAATTCGGGCATAACAGCCTCTTTTTTTAGGCGACGAACCAACCAAATTATGGAAAACACGCGGCGGATCGATAAGCCGGCTTCTGTCGGGGATGGCTATTTATCTAGGACAAACGTCGCCGTTTGCCTCGTGCACGCTACCCGGGACTTCTGGCGGGACAGGCGGCCCCGCGGCAAAAATCGTCTAACGTTTCCTGCCTCGTCCTCTATTTGCGCTTGCACCGAAAGGACAGTCGCCGTGCCGTCGGCGTTACCGTCGACGCGGTGGGCTCTTACCCCACCGTTTCACCCTTACCGCCCGGGCGGCCGAAGCCGCGTCGGGAGGCGGTCTGTTCTCTGTTGCCTGTCCCTGGAGTTGCCCCCGGCGGGCGTTACCCGCTTTCCTGCCTTGTGGTGGCCGGACTTTCCTCCGGGATTGCTCCCGGCAGCCATCTGAACCGCCGCGTGAAAAAAACCTTTCATTCCTTACGTTGGAACAAATTGCCCGCCGCCGCCGGCGTCGGGTCGTGTTACGTTGAGAAAATCTCCCAGAACAGCGGCGCGGTTAGGAGACTCGCCCGCAGCATCGATTATCCCGGGTTGCCGCGCCCGGTCAAGTCAGCCGTATCCGTACCCGCAAGCCGTCGTAGGCCGGGGCCATGCCGCTTGGCAACCGTTCCGACAATTCCCGATGGGTCAGGCTGTGGGTCAGGTGGGTCAATAACGTTCGCCTCGGGCGAAGGCGCTGGTGAAGCGCTATCGCTTCCGGAATACTCATGTGGGTCGGGTGATTGTCTATCCTGACGGCGGAAACGATAAGCGTTTCGACATTGTCAATAAGCGGAAACGACGAGTCGGGGATGGACGACACGTCCGTCAAATACGCCAGGTCGCCGACCCGGTAGCCGAGAATCGGCAGGGTGCCGTGGAGTATCGGCACCGGCGTAAATTCCATGCCGCCGGCCCGGAACGGCTGGTTGGCTTCGTGGAGCGTTATGGCCGGAAGGCCGCCGCCGACCTGCGGTGCGTTCCAGATATAGCCGAAGCGCTGCCGTACCGTCTCCAGGGTCGCGGCCGAGGCCCACACCGGCACCTCGGTATTTTTGAACAGGGAATAGGCCCGGATGTCGTCGAGGCCATGGAGATGGTCGGCATGATCGTGGGTGATGAGGACGGCACTGACGTTGTCGAGGCCGGCCCGGATGGCCTGGACGCGGAACTCCGGGCCGGTGTCAATGACGACGTTTTTCCCGTCATGACTGACGACGGCGCTCGAACGGTGGCGCTTGTCCACCTCGTCCGGCGACCGGCAAACCCGGCAGTCGCAGCCGGCCATCGGCACGCCGGTGGACGTGCCGGTGCCGAGAAATGTGAAAATCGCTTCGTCATCCGCCATGACATGCCATCCGTACTAACCGTCCTCTCCCCTTCCCCATTCGCAAAACGCCGGGCGCTCCAAGAAGAGCGCCCGGGCGCGGAACAAGTGGGTAGAAGCTGTATCATAACCGGTCTCGTCGCCGTATACTTCGTCAAATCCGGCTCTCGGCGTATTTTTCGCCAAGAATACCGGACGAAAAATAAGCCTGCCGCCGTCTTTTCCTCGTCTCCGACTGACGATACCAGTTATGATACAGCTTCTAAATACATACCTACCGCTCGCGGCGGTTCAGATTTCCATGATTTCCTTGGACTTCTTGTCCACTTCCTCGTCGATCTTCTTTTCGAATTCCTTGAGGATATCCTGGACGACGTCCTTCTGTTTCTTTAGATCGTCTTCGCTGATTTCCTTCTTCTTCTCCATGCCTTCGAGGGTCTTGATGCCGTCCCGGCGGGCGTTCCGGATGACCACCTTGGCGTCTTCCCCTTTGGCCTTGACGTCCTGAGCCAGTTTCTTGCGCCGTTCCTCGGTGAGGGGCGGGAAGGTCAGGCGAATCAGTTTGCCGTCGTTCTGCGGCGTGACGCCGAGGTCGGAGGCGAGAAGCGCCTTTTCGATTTCCTTGAGAAGCCCGAGATCGAACGGCTTCAGGACCAGTTGACGCGCTTCCGGAACCGATATGTTCGCGCACTGCTTGAGCGGCATTTCGGCGCCGTAGGCATTGACCTTGACGCCTTCCACCAGGGCCGGGGTGGCCCGGCCGGTACGGGTCAGGCGGAAATCTTTCTGCAGGTGTTCAAGCGACTTCTGCATGCTGTCCCTGAGATTTTTCATGGCTACATCAACAGGCATTGGTGCTCCTTTCGCGGGCTATGGAAGACTGCGGTATCGCTACGCGCACTATGAGTAAAAATCAGGCCTCGGGTTCGTTGCTGTCGACGGTGGTGCCGATAGGTTTCCCGGTGGCGGCAAGAATGGTGTTGCCGGGTTGTTTGATTGAATAAACGACAATCGGGATATGGTGTTCCTCGCACATCGTAAAGGCGGTCGAATCCATGATGCGGAGGTTTTCCCGGATGGCCTGGCGGTAGGTGATGTGGTCGTACTTGAGGGCGTTCGGGTTCTTCATCGGGTCTTCCGTGTAAATCCCCTCGACCTTGGTGGCCTTGAGGATGGCGCGGCAGTCGAGTTCGATGGAGCGGAGTGCCGCCGCCGCGTCCGTCGTGCAGTACGGGTTCCCGGTGCCGCCGGCGAGGATGACGACGCGGCCCTTTTCCATATGGCGCTGGGCCCGGCGGCGGATATAGGGTTCGACCACCTGGTCGGCCTGGATGGCCGAGAGGACGCGGGTCGGATAGCCCTGGCCTTCGACAGCGGACTGGAGGGCGAGGGCGTTCAGGATGGTTGCGGTCATGCCCATGTAATCCACGGTGGCGCGTTCGATGCCGAGGGTGTCGCTTTCAATGCCCCGGACGAAATTGCCGGCGCCGACGACGACGGCGAGCTCGATGCCGGCGGCGCAGATGTCGCGGATTTCGGTGGCGATCATCTGGATGGCGTCACGATCGAAACCGCTGCCGGCGTCGCCGCCGAGGGTTTCTCCGGATACTTTGAGAAGAATACGTGGATAGGGCGGCACTGGGTGTCCTTCCTGCTGGAGTAGAAAAAGTGCGGCCGCGGTCCAGACAGGGACCGGTCGCCGGTTATTTTTTCA
>JAJBTL010000312.1 GCA_020860865.1 Planctomycetota bacterium
GCCGGACAGTTCGCCGGACTTTTTCCTGATGCTCGGAGCGCGGATGTTGAGGCGGTCGTAGTATTCCTGGGCGAGGGCTTCGTCCCGCTTGTGGTCGATGATTTTTAGCCACTTGAACGGGCTCCGGGACAGGCTCGGAAGAATCGGCATCGATATATTGTTCGTTATGGACTGGTGGAGGACGAGGCCTTCCTCTTTCCGGTTTTCCGTGAGGAAGCCGATGCGGTTCCGGATGGCGTCTTCCGGGGACCGGATATCGACCTCCTTGCCGTCTATGAAGATTTTTCCACTGTCCTTCCGGTCGGCGCCGAAAATGAGGCGGCAGAGTTCGGTGCGGCCGGCGCCGACGAGGCCGGCGAGACCGAGGACTTCGCCTTTTCGAATGGAGAACGAGGCGTCGTCGACATAGCCGGCGCGGCACAGGTTTTCGACGCGAAGGACTTCGTCGCCGATTGTCGCGCGGACTTTCGGGTATTTGCCGTCGATGGAGCGGCCGACCATCAGTTCTATAATTTGTTCTATGGAATAGTCCTTGACCGGGAAGGTGGCGATGTATTTTCCGTCCCGGAGGACGGTGGCGCGGTCGCCGATTTCCTTGATTTCTTCGAGATGGTGGGAAATGAAGACAATGCCTTTTCCCTGGGCCTTGAGGCCGGCGACGATTTTGAACAGGTTTTCCGTTTCGTGCGGGGTGAGGGAGGAGGTCGGCTCGTCCATGATGATGATTTTGGCGTTCATCGACACCGCCTTGGCGATTTCGACCATCTGGCGGTGGGCGATACTGAGCTTGCGGACTTCGGTTTTTTCGTCGAAGTCGGCGTTGACCTGACGGAGAAGTTCCCGGGCCTTGGCGTGGGTGGTTTTCCAGTCGATGGCCGGGCCTTTCTTGAACTCGCGGCCGAGGAAGATGTTTTCCGCCACTGACAGTTGCGGCACCTGGGCCAGTTCCTGGTAAATGATGGAGACGCCTTCGTGCTGGGCGTCCTGCGGGGACGAGAGTACAACGTCCTTGCCGTCGATGCGGACGGTGCCGCCGTCCCGCTGGTAGGCGCCGGAGAGGATTTTCATCAGGGTCGACTTGCCGGCGCCGTTCTCGCCGAGAAGGACATGGACCTCTCCGGACCGCAGTTCGAACTGCACGTCATCGAGGGCGAGGGTGCCGGGAAAGCGCTTAGTGATATGGTCCATCTGCAAGAGAACGTTGCCGAGTTCAGCCATTTCCATACTCCAGTGCGGTGGGTTGATGAAGGAAAATGGCGGGTTGCCGAGCGCCCGTGCCGAATGTCCGGCAACCCGTCGTTCCACTACTCACTTGTTTCAATCGCTACGCGGTGAGACATTTCTTTATTTTAGAAAACTTCAACTATGCTTTTTCACGCATGATGCACGACGCTTTCTTGAAGCTTTATTTACAGCGTCGGGAGTTCTATTTCATGAATTCCTTGACGTTCTCGGCGGAGACCAGTTCCGTGCCGGTGTCGACGTGGGCGGGGACGGATTCGCCATTGAAGACCTTGATGGCTGTTTCGATGCCGCGCTTTCCGATGTTGTAGGAACTTTGGGCGACGGTGGCGGCGAGGGCGCCTTCGGCGATGCTTTCGAGAGCGTCCTGGTCGGCGTTGAAGCCGACGACGAAGGCGTCCGACTTGTCCTGGATAACGGCTTCGACAGCGGCCATGGCCATGGGGTCGTTGGCGCAGAAGATGGCACCGAGGTCGAAGTGGGTGGACAGGATGTTTTCGACAACGGTCATGGCGAGGGCGCGTTCCGAATTGGCCGGCTGCATGGCGACAATCTTGATGTCCGGGTACTTTTCAAGCACTTCCTTGCAGCCGTTAATCCGGTCCATCATGGTCTGGTGGCCCATGACGCCGGTGACGAGGGCGACCTTGCCCTTGCCGCCAAGGCGCTTGGCGATGTATTCGCCGGCGAGTTTGCCGCCGATGATGTTGTTGGTGCCGACATAGGCGGCTTTCTTGGGCCACGGGGCGTCGGTGTCCACGAGGATGACCGGGATGCCCATTTCGTTGGCGCGGTCCATGACGGGCATCAGTTCCTGGCTGCCGCACGGCGCGAGGCAGAGGACATCGATCCCCTGGATAAGCTGGTCTTCGACAATCTGGACCTGCTGCTGGACATTGAGTTCGCGGTCCGGGGCCATGACGGACAGGGAAATACCGGCTTCCTTGGCGGCGTCGACAGCGCCCTGGCGGACGGTGAGCCAGAATTCGGCGTCGAGGGCTTTCAGGACCATGGCGACTTTCATTTCGCCGGCGAAGAGGCTCGAGCAGGCGAAGAAGGCGACGGCGACGAGGGCCACTACTGATTTTCTCATTTCAATTCTCCTTGATGGGTTCCACACCAATACGTACCACTGCCACGCGGCATAAATTTAGAAATGACTCGAAGCTACTCAAAGCTACCGTATATGGATTCAAACCTTCTTCGACGCCGCCTTGTATTCGGCGGTGCGGCGGAGGACGTCGACGTAGACGGCGAGGATGACGACCATGCCGAGAATGACCTGCTGCCAGAAGGCGGAGACGTTGAGAAGGTTGAGGCCGTTCCGGAGAACGCCCATGATGAGGACGCCTATCATGGTGCCGACGACCGTGCCTTCGCCGCCGAAGAGGGAGGCGCCGCCGATGACGGAACCGGCGACGGCGTCGAGTTCGGCGCCGAGACCGGCCAGGGGATACCCGGAGTTGACGCGACCGGCGAGAAGGACGCCGGCGAGGGCGGAGAGGATGCCGGCGCTGGCGAACACCCAGTTCATGACGCGATCGATATTGACGCCGGAGAGGCGGGCGGCTTCGCGGCTGCCGCCGATGGAGTAGACGTACCGGCCGAACGGGGTGTGGTTGAGAATTAAGTGGTAGATGAAACAGACGACGACGACGACGATGGCGCAGACGGGGAAGCCGCCGATCTCGCCGGCGCCGAGCCAGCGGACTGCCGGCGGCAGGCCGGAAATGGGCATGCCGTCGGTGATGATGAGGGCCATGCCACGGGCGATATCCAGCATGCCGAGGGTGGAGATGAAGGGATGCGGCAGGCGGAGCCGGGTGAGGAGGAGGCCGTTAATATAGCCGATGACGAGGCCGAGTATGAGGGTAAGGACGATGGAGACGAATGAATTTATGCCGGCCGTTACCGCCATATAGGCCATGAAACACATGGTAAAGCCCTGAATGGAGCCGACGGACAGGTCGATGCCGCCGGTCAGGATCGGGAGAAGCACGCCAAGGGCGAGAAGGGCGGTGATGGAGGACTGGCGGAGAATGTTCAGGAGGTTCTTTGTCGCGAGGAAATTTTCCGACAGTACCGCGATGATGATGCACAAGAGGATCAAGCCGATGAGCGAACCGAATCGCCGCAAGAATTCCGATGTCCGTGTGTTCATAAGTACCTTCCCCTTTACGTTTGCCAACGGAAAGCCAACCAAAAGCCAACAATGTGGTTTTGCCATTTTCGTCAAAATGTGCGTGCGGGAGCGCATTGGTCGGCGAAGTCACCAATACAAGGGTCAGGAGGTGAAGCTGGAAATCGGGTCGTTGGGCGCCAGGGTGACGAAGGCGGAGCCGCCGGTAACGGTACAAGGCATCCGTTCACAGTCGCGCGACGGCGACGTGGGGGGCCAGGAAAATCCGACCGGCGCAGCCGGGTCACGGCGGCGTTGCGGAATCTATGGTGACAGCTTCGTTTGTGAGTCAATTCAGTATGTGAGTAGAAAAAGAGAGTCGAATAAAGAAAACAGGATGGACTATGAAAATAATGCTCCGCGTCCATGACGTCAC
>JAJBTL010000044.1 GCA_020860865.1 Planctomycetota bacterium
GCATCGGCGCGGCGGCCGTAGACCATCACGGACAGCTCTTCGATGGTTTCGTGGAGGTTCCGCATCTCTTCCGTCAGGCCGGCCGAGGCGGCGGCGGTTTCTTCGCTACTCGAGGCGTTCTGTTGGGTGACCTTGTCCATCTGGGCCACGGCGTGGTTGACCTGGTCGACGCCCTGGGCTTGTTCCCCGGCGGCGCGGGCAATCTGCTCGATAAGATCGCTGATGCCGCTCGTGCCGGATTCGATGCCCTTGAAGTTTTCCGTCAGGCGTTCCGTTATCTCCGTCGAGTTACGGATGCTTTCCACCGTGCCCTGGATGAGTTCCGTCGTCTCCCGGGCCGACTGGGCCGAACGGCCGGCCAGGTTCCGCACTTCGTCCGCGACGACGGCGAAACCTTTCCCGGCCTCGCCGGCGCGGGCCGCTTCGACAGCCGCGTTCAGGGCGAGGAGGTTGGTCTGGAAGGCGATTTCCTCGATAGCCTTGATGATGTTACTGATTTGCTCGGCCTTGCCGTTGATGTCCCGCATGGCGGCTTCCATCTCCCGCATGGCGCCGGCGCCTTCCTGGACCAGGCCGGCGGTGGAATGGGTCTGGCTGTTTGTCCGGTCGGCGTTATCGGCGCTCAGCTTGGACATGGAGGCCATTTCCTCGAGGGCGGAGGACGTTTCCTCGAGGGACGACGCCTGTTCGCTCGAGGCCTCGGCCAGGCTCTGGGCGGCATCGGCGATATTGTCGGCGGCGTTGGCGATAATGGCTTCGCCCTGGACCAGCCGGTCGATAACGCTGACAATCGGCGAGACAATCTGCCGGGCGGCAAGGACCGCCATCGCCAGGCCAAAGAGGACGATGACGGCGACCAGGATAATCTGCACCATGACCGACCGTTCGACAATGCGGTTGACCTCGTCCGTGCCGGTGAGGATGGCGCCCGTGCCGTCCGCCACCTGGCCGAGGACTTGGGCGGCGGCGGCGCTGGCAAGGGTGACCGTGTCCCGGGACAGGGCGAGCATCTGCTCTGTCCGCCGATCCATGGCGGTATATTCCTGTTTCAGGCTGGAGACGACGGCGGCGATTTCGGCCACCGGTCCCCGGAGGTCCTGGTACTGCTGTTTCTGGATGGGCGTGAGGACGCTGTCCGGCGTGTTGTTTTCATCAATGGCGGCGAGGACGCCGGCCAGTTCCTCCTCGGCGGCGCTGAAGAGGTCGATGGCTTCCTGGCCGCGGAGCGTCTGGGCCCGCCAGAAAAACCGGTCGGTGCGGATGACATAGTCGAAGACGTCCGAAAGGATGGAGACCTGTTCGGCTCGGCGGTTGGCCTCTTCCGCGTCGAAATCGCGCTCCTCGAAGAGGGCGGTCAGGGCGGAGTAGGCGTCGTAGTACATGGCGTCGCTCCGCTCGTTAATGTCCGTGTAGGAGGCGGTATAGCGCTCATTCAACTGGCGGAAGCTGCTGACGGCCTTGTGGATGTCGTCGCCGAGGCGGCGTAATTCGGCGGTCTTCGTTTTGGCGTCCTTGAGGGCTTCGCCACGGTTCGCCAGCGGCACGTCGGCCGGCACCTGGGACAGGCGCTGCTCGATGGTCCGGAGCATGGCGTCGACTTCGTCCAGCGTCTTCAGGCCGGTCTGGTAATCGGCTTCACGGTAGTTAAAGCCGTAGGCGTAGTAACTCGGGCCGACAATGGGAATCTTCGACGAGACAAAGGCCCAGCCCTCGTTCAGGGGAACAAGGACGGTACCGGTGCGGCGCACCTCGATGCGGGCGCGATCGATAGCCTTGTCGATGGAGCGGAAGGCGAGAAAAGATACCACCGCCGTCGCGGTGGCAAACAGGATCATGATAATGTACGACAGGTATAACTTCGTTTTAAGCGTCAACGACTGCTCCTTTACGGCGATATCCCGGATAATGGCCAACCGGTTTCAATGTTGATACCGTATCTAAACACCGTTACATTTTAAGTCAATTCGAAAAAAACTGAAAAATTCACTTTCTCTGGTGTTTCCATAATGGAAAACGCCTCGCCGCCTGAGCGAGGCGTGTGACAGTCGTGACGTTTCGGCTTTTTCAGGCTGGCTCCAGTAGGCCGTGCATAAATAGACATTAATGGATACATCGTGTGCTGCATGGTTCAATTTCGCTGACGCAACAGCTTGACGCCGACCGGGAGATCGATGTATTTGCCGATTATCGCTTCGTACAATTCCTGGTTTCGGAGGAAGAGGTTGCGGCAGCCGACGTTGGCGTCGGGAAGAAGTACCTCGTAGACACGGCGCCAGTTGGCGATTTCCGACAGGTCCGAGAAGATCAGACCTTTTTCGCGCCGCTGTTTCGGGTGGTTGCGCCATTCCCAGCGAACGCGGGTGAAGGCGCCGACGAGGGAGTCCGAATTGATCAGATCCCTTCCGACAAAGTTCCGGCTCGATTCCCAGCGGTAATCGGCGAAGAGGTGGAGGAACCGCCGCTGGCGGATGCCTGACTTGGCGAACAGGGTCGGGAGGAACAGGTGGCCGCCTTCCATGCCTTCCCGGGCGAGGGCGCAGTGGCAGCGGATGCCGGCGACCGGAACAAGGACGATAACCGGCGTGAGGCGGAATTCGACGCGGTTTTCCCGCTTCCTTGCCGGGATGATGGTGTTCATGAAGATTCCGGGATCCCGTTCCTCCTGCTCCAGGAAAATCTTCCGGACAACGGCGCGGTCGTTGACGATGCCGTCCTGGCCGATGTCACTGCCCCGGAGGAGAAGCGGGACAAAACGCTCCTTCTGCCCGGACAGGTGGCGGGAAATGTCGGCGAGGGACCGGCATTCCCGTTTTAGGAGGGAGACTTCGTCCGGCATCCGCAGTTCGCCTTTCCGGAACCGGCCTTCCGCTTCCTGCACCGATTCGATGATGGACGCCACCACTTCGTGTTCGATACGGTGGATGTATTTTTCGAAATTGGTTCTTTTTATCGTGACGTTCTGGATTTCCGTCTGGATGTCGAACAGTTCGTTCGTGGTCTTTTCGTTCCGGTCCTTCGCCAACTGGCTTTCCAGGGTGTCGATGATATGCTGGTGGTGCGCCACCCGTTCGCCCAAATTGGCTATCATTTCCTGCAGGAGTTCGTTGTAGCCCCGGGCGTTGACGATGCGGCGGTAGGCGCGTTCCGTCTTCCACTGGTCGGAGTTCTTTTCGAGGGTGGCGAGGTGTTCGTCCGGCGACGGCGGGCAGTCCATTCGGGCGACGGCGCCGAGGTATTCGTCGGCGTAAAGGATGTTGAGGTCGCTGGAACTGCGTTCGTAGGCGGTGACGACGTCGTCCTGGCAGTCGGCGATTATCCAGTTCCGCATCTCCGGTTTGAGCCACCAGGATTTAAAGCCGATTACCCCGTGGCGAAGGAAGGCGCGGACCGCCACCGGCATCTCGCCGCCGCCCGGAATATAGTGAAGCGCGGCGCGGAGATAGACGCCACGGAATTCGCGGATAAGGAATTTTTCGACAAACGCCGATTCGCGGCGAAGCGTGTCGAGGCGTTGCAGGGAGGCTGCTTCCCGCTCCCGGAGGCGGCCGGCTTCGTCCCGGATAAGCGACCGGTTCCGGATATTCTGCGCCATCTTGCCGATGCGGCCGAGTCGGGTGAGAATGCCGGTGTCGCCGGTATCGAGGCCTTCCTCCGCCAGTTTCCGGAGCGTCATCGTCGTCTCGCGGTTTTCCTCACGGGCCGCTTCCGTCATTGTCTCGAGGGCGAGAAGGTAGAGGGCGCCGCCGCACAGGCGGCCGTGACTCAGGCGCGTCCGGGTCAGTTCG
>JAJBTL010000326.1:0-696 GCA_020860865.1 Planctomycetota bacterium
GCGTATATTGGCTTGACTGTTCCGAAACCGCCATGGTCGGCGTGCCCGTCTTTCATAGTGAAGAGTCATCCCGTCATGGAACCTACCTACCGCGCCGAACCGTTGCCGGCCGATACGGACGCTGTCCGCCGGATGGTGCACGGTACCGGCTTTTTCCGCCCGGACGAAACCGACGTGGCGGTGGAATTGGTTGAGGAACGTCTTGCCAAAGGCGAACGTTCCGGATATCATTTCTGGTTTGCGGAAACGGACAGCGCCCTCCGGGGATATGTTTGTTTCGGACCCACACCATGTACCGTCGGTTCCTTCGACCTTTATTGGATTGTCGTCGACACGGCCTGGCAGGGAGCCGGCATCGGCCGGGAACTCATGCAGCGGGCCGAGGATTCGGCCCGGGAACTGGGCGGACGGCGCATCTATGTCGAAACGTCCGGGAAGGACCTGTACCGTCCGACCCGGGAGTTTTACGAACGCGTCGGCTACCGGGAAGCGGCGCGCCTCGCCGACTTCTATGATGTGGGGGATGACAAGTTGATTTATGAGAAAACGCTGTAAAGACGCGCGCCCGCGTGTCTCTTTGGAAAACCAATGAACGAGCAATGCACCATCAATTACGGGGACAACAAATCCATCTCCCTCCCGGTCATGACCGGAAGCGAAGGCGAACGCGCCATCGACATTTCGACCCTCAGGAAA
>JAJBTL010000326.1:706-3698 GCA_020860865.1 Planctomycetota bacterium
TGGACGGGGGAAAAGGCATTCTCCGTTACAGGGGCTATCCTATTGAAGAACTGGCGACAAAAAGCCGGTTTGTCGAAGTCGCCTATCTCCTCATGTACGGCGAACTGCCGACGCCGAAGGAGCTGGACGCGTTTTCCGGACTCCTCAATAATTCGTCCCTTATCCACGAGGACATGCGGCACTTTTTCCTCGCTTTTCCGAACCACGCCCACCCGATGGGCATCCTGACCACGATGGTGGCGTCGTTGTCGTCGTTTTATCCGGTTCCGGAAGAGATGTCCGACGAGGAAGAGCGGCAGGTCATCGCCAACCTGGTGTCGCAGGTCCGCACCATCGCCGCGTTTTCGTACAAGAAGTTCATCGGCGAGCCGATGATCTATCCGTCCTACAAGCTCCGTTTTGTCGAAAACTTCCTCAACATGATGTTCTCGAGCCCGGTGCAGAACTACCAGCAGGACCCGGATATCGTCAAGGCCATCGACACCTTCCTCATCCTCCATGCCGACCATGAGCAGAACTGTTCGACCTCGGCGGTGCGGATAACCGGTTCGAGCCTGGCGAATGTCTACGCCGTCATTTCCGCCGGCATTTCCGCCTTGTGGGGACAGCGCCATGGCGGCGCCAACCAGGGCGTCATTTCGATGCTGGACGAAATTGTCTCGTCCGGGGACGACGGCCGCCGGTTTATTGAAGACGCCAAAAACAAGAAGGCCCGTCTTATGGGCTTTGGCCACCGGGTGTACAAGACCTTCGACCCCCGGGCGAAGATCATGAAGGAACTTTGCCACAAGCTCCTCAACAAGCCCGGCATGGCCGATCCGATGTTCGACATTGCCATGCGGCTCGAGGAGGCGGCGCTGAACGACGATTACTTCCTTTCCAGGAACCTGTACCCGAACGTCGATTTTTATTCCGGGCTGATTCTGAAGGCGGCGGGGATACCGTTCAACATGTTCACGGTCCTCTTCGCCATCGGCCGGACGCCCGGGTGGCTGGCGCACTGGCGGGAAATGCGCCACGACAAGGACAACCGCATCTCCCGGCCCCGGCAGATCTATGTCGGCCCGCCGATGCGGAACTATATCCCGATGGACAAGCGCGCCGGCGGCGGTCGGACCAGTTCGAGCGGCCGGTTCATCGCCGACGGCGATACGTCGAACCCGTTTGTCAAGTCGAAGCGGTTCACGGAGACGGTGCGGAACGAGCGGTTCATCCCCGCCCCGCCGCCGGACAACAAGCCGAGCGAGCCCGATTCCAGCATCGCCCGGGGATAACCGGGGTATTCGACACGGCATGGCCGTCGGGTTATGAGCACGACGGTCGCGACACCGGGCGCCTTCGGCGGCGCCCTGATTTTCCCTGCATTGGAGCATGTGGCAATGACCGCGACCCGACTGGACGATCTGACCGGCAAGACCATGGGCGGCTGTACCCTGTCGAAACGCATCGGCAAAGGCGCCATGGGCGTGGTATACCTGGCCAGCCAAAACGATCTGAAGCGCCAGGTCGCGTTCAAGATCCTCGACCCGAAGTTTTCCGCCGATGCGTCGCATGTCGAACGATTCGAAATGGAGGCGCGGGCCGCGGCCCAGTTGAACCATCCGAACATTGTCAAGGTCTACGATTTCGGTTCCGAAGGCGGGCTGTACTATATCGTCAACGAGTATATTGACGGCGGCACCATTCAGAACCTTATTGAAGAACGCCATTGCCTCCAGCCGGAAGAGACGGTGGAATATGCCATCCAGGTGGCGGAAGGGCTCATCGCCGCGAACGAGGCGAAAATCCTCCACCGGGACATCAAGCCGGACAACCTTATGCTGACGAAAGACGGCGTCCTCAAGATCGCCGACTTCGGCCTGGCGAAAAGCATGTCGCCGGACACTGTCGCCACCGATACCGGCCTTATCATGGGAACGCCGTTCTACATGAGTCCGGAACAGGCGAAGGGCCTGGAGATGGATTCCCGGTCCGACATTTACAGCCTTGGCGTCAGTATGTACTGCATGGTCATAGGCGATGTGCCGTTCGATGCCGATTCCGTGGTTGGGGTGCTCCTCAAGCAGATTTCCGCCGACCGCCCGGACCCGTGCGCGGTGAAGCCGGAACTGCCGTCCGTGCTTGGCTCCCTCATTATGCGGATGATGGCGAAAAAGCCGTCCAACCGGCCGCAGAGTCCGGAAGCGCTCCGGGAGGAACTGAATATCGTCCGGGACATCCTGAAGCCGGCGGCGGCGCCGCCGTCCCTGTCGGACATAACGGAAGTGGCGGAGGATAAGCGGCAGAATTTCCGCCTCCTGCCGGCCAGCAGCATTACCCGGATTATCCGGGTGGAGGCTTCCGGGGACGTGTTGACCCGGATGATCACGAGTATTCAGGAAGACAGCGGCGTCTGCATTGAATCGGAAAACCCGTTCCCGCTGAATACCGTTGTGGAAGTCCGCTTCAACGATCCGGAAAAGGGCGAGGAGCAGTCCGGCCTCGGCCTGGTCCGCTGGTCCGACGCGACACGGATGGGTGTGACGTTCATCAAGGTCCAGGCCATCCCGAAATCCGGCGGCGGCGAGATGCGCCTGTCCGGCCCGATGGCTATCGCCGCCATCACGGCGACGCCGATTCACCAGCGGCTTCTCAGGCTTATTTATGCCAATGCCGGGCAGTTCATGACCTTGCCGAAAATAGCCAGTTCCCTCGGCGTCGGCGCGAAGATGGCTGAAGATCCGATTAAGACGTTCGAACGGGCATCGATGGCGAAGAAGCATCCGGACGGCCGGTATGAACTGATGTGGCCGAAGGACGAGGCGTTGCAGCGGGAAATTGTGGTGTGGATTGAACGGCACGGGATGCGGTAGAATCTTGTTCTTTTTAAATGCTAAATGTACTCCGGACCCTGTTCTTTCGTACAGGGTCCGGTTTTGTATTACCTTTATCCAGTTGTACCGGAGAAATACTGATTACTACTTAAGGATAGCCGAGATACCGGAACTGAAGT
>JAJBTL010000378.1 GCA_020860865.1 Planctomycetota bacterium
CCAAGACACTCCCCATCAGGTGACCGACGCTGCCGACGACGCGGGCGAAGTGGTTGAAACCGCCGCCGCCGTCGACACGAAACCGGTTGCCAGCGAAGAGCTTGTCATCGATTCGACCCCGGCCGTGACCTCCACCGTCATGCCAATGAGCTATGCCGACAACCCGTGCATGCTCACCGCCTGCTACGAAGCGGTCGAATGCTTCTCACCGTCCGAGTTTTCCCTCGGCGCGGTCGCGACGGTGACGATTACCCCGTACAAGCAATACGACACCCTTGTCATGCCCTTCCCCTACATCTCATACAAGGGCCAGCATTTCTTCATTAACGGCGACAGCGCCGGCGCCTACATTTTCAAGAACGACCGCCACGAACTGACCATCGGCGCCTCGTACCTTGGTATGGAGTTCAAACCGCGCCGCACCGACAACGCCACCCTGAAGGTTCTGGACAAGCGCCGCTCCACCGCCCTGGCCGAAATCAACTACTCCTATATCAGTAAAATCGGCCTGATTCGCGCCCGGGTCGCCCAGGACATTCTCGGCAAGTCGAACGGCACCCTCGCCAACCTATCCCTCCACGTGCCGTGGATTACCGACCGCTTCATCATCATGCCCGGCCTCGGCGTCGAGTTCGCCAGCAAGAACCACAACAAGTACTACTACGGCGTCCGTGGCCACGAAGCGCTGCGCTCCGGCGGCACCCTGCGGCGGGACGACACCGGCCACACCTTCACCCCCTACGCCACCCTTGAAGCCAAGTTCAAGATTAACGAACGCTGGAACGTGATTGCCAAGGGCCGTATCGATTACCTCGCCAGCAAAGTCCGCGACAGCCAGATGGTCGGGAAGAGCTACTCCGCCTCCCTCACCGCCGGCGTTCAGTTCAACTTCTAGTCAGCGGCAACAAAACAGCATTATCCCAAACGCACCGGCGACCGTCGCCGGTGCGTTTTTTCGTTTCGGCAATGCACACCATGACACGCCACCCACGAGCGGCATTGTTCGGCAGTACGGATCACCATCCGCCACGGCCGAGTCCTTACGGTTCGGATGCTACTCTCAGACGAGAAGCGGTGGAAAGGCGAAGGACGTCGGGTGGACAAACGCGGATGCCGGATGATGGTGCGGCGGAGACTCTCGGGAAAGCGGCCTCGAAAAGATCCGCCGGGAAGGCGGTTGTTCCTGTTACGAAAGAAGCCGGATAAGCACCATATAGAATATGGTCCCGCCAGCCATGGACAGGAGCATATTCCGTCGCCACAGGTGCAATCCGGCCGTTAAGGCCGCCGCCGCCAGTTCCGGCACGGCATGATCGCCGGAGAACAGGCTCACATTCCGGAAGCAGTATATCACCAGCAGCCCGAACGCCGCCGCCGGCAGCATTTTCCCGAGGTACTTGATATAGTCCGGCGTCGACCGGCCGCCGGAGAAAATGAAGAAGATGACAAACCGCGTCGCCATTGTCCCGAGTACCACCATGGCGATGGTGACGACCTGCTCCCACATGGTCATTGTCGGCCCGAGGATTCCGGTCATGCAGCCTCCCGTCCACCGGCCTGGCGCGGCCGAATCAGGGTGAGGACAATGAGGATAACGGCCATACTGGGGATGATGAAGTCGTCGCCGCCGAACAGGGCAAGGCACATCAGGGACGCTCCAAGGCCGAGGACGGCGCTGACGTGGTTCCGTTCCTTCAGCCACTGTTCGAGGAAAATGACGACAAAGAGGGACGTCATGACAAACTCGATGCCGGGAAGAGTCGGGTCGAAGACGCTCCCGGCCACTGCCCCCAGTGTCGCCCCGGCGACCCAATAGACCTGGTTCAGGGCGGTGACCCAAAACATGAACCAGCCCCGGTCTATCCCGGGCGGGATGTCCGCCGTCAGGTTGATGGAAAACGACTCGTCGCACATCCCGAAAACGAGGTACCACTTTTTCGCCCCGACTCCCGAATAGATGTCGAGCATCGATATCCCGTAAAACACGTGCCTGGCGTTGACGAGGAGGGTCAGGAACAATGCGTTCAGCGGCGCGAACGGCCCAAGGAGGAGGTTGACGGCGACAAATTCCATCGACCCGGCGAAGATGGTGAAGGCCATGACAATCGGATACCAGGCGGAAAACCCGGACGACCGCATGTAGAGCCCATAGGCGAAGCCGAGAAAGGTAAATCCGGCTAGAATGGGTATTGTATAAGGAAATGCCGCCCGCAGGGCGGCGGCGATGCGACTTTTTGCCACGTAAACCATCCAATCTAGTGCACAGTCAATGTTGAGAGTGTGGATAACATTTTCGATAACAACGGAAAGACACGGTTTCCCCATTGGTATTCGATCCCACCGTATCGCACCGATTATGCATAATGATACCGCTTCCGCATGGCAAGGAAAAAGAACGCGGTGACAAGTAGCGCCAGCAGTTCCGCCACCGGAACCGAGAGCCATACACCGTCGACTCCCAGCAGTGCCGGAAGGGTGAAAATCACCAGCGTCTGGAACAGGAGCGTTCTCGAGAACGAAATCGTCGCGGAAATCATCCCGTTATTGAGCGCGGTGAAAAAGGCTGAACCGAAGATGTTGAAACCGCACAGCAGGAAGGAAAAGGCATAAATATAAAACGCGCGGCGGCTCAGTTCGAACAGGGCCGCGTCGTACCTGACGTATATCCACGCTATCGGACCGGCCAGCGTTATGGCCAGGAGCGTCAGGGCGATGGAGGACAGGCCGATTATTTTCAGGCTTTTCCGGAAGAGGTTTTTGAGTTCCGCATGGTTTTTCGCGCCGTGGTTGAAGCCTATTACTGGCGCGACACCCAAGGAGTACCCGAGAAACACTGCGAAGAAAATGTAATTCACATACAGAATGACCCCCGTAGGCGGCGACGCCATCCTCTCCGGCGAGACGGATAAGTTGCAAATTATAAAGAACGCTGACAAAGGATGAAGACAGCGTGGTCATCAGTTCGGACAGGCCGTTCGTGCAGACTTTGCTGATGGCCCGGACCGGGAACGTCGGCCGGACAAGGCGGAGGAGGCTGTCGTTTTTTCGGGCGAAATAGACGATGGGAACGACGGCGCCAATTACCTGCCCGATAACCGACGATATCGCCGCGCCCGCCAGTCCCCAGCCGAGAACGATGATAAAGAGCGCGTTCAGGAGTATGTCAATCGACCCGGCAATGACGGTGACCGCCAGCCCGAATTTTGGTTTTTCCGCGACGGGAGCCAAACTTTGAAACACCAGTTGGAGCATGAACGCGGTCTGGAGGGAGATCATAATGCGACCGTAGAGTACGCAATACTCCAGGAGATCGCCGGTCGCTCCCATTATGACGGACGCGGGCCGGACAAGCCAGAGGCCGAGTACGGTAAGGACGACGCCAAGAAAAACCGTCAGGTAGACCAGCATGGAAAAGAGTCGGTTCGCCTCGTCCCGTTTCCCCTCACCCAACGTTTTCGACACAAGCGCCGCGCCGCCCGATCCAATCATTGTGCCGACAGCCCCCATTCCCATAAGGAGCGGGACAATCAGGTTGATTGCCGCGAACGGGCCCTTTCCAACATAATTTGAGACGAACAGGCCGTCCATAACGCCATAAATCGAGACGAAAATCATCATGACGATGGAAGGAAAGACGAACCGGATTAACCGGCCGTAGG
>JAJBTL010000404.1 GCA_020860865.1 Planctomycetota bacterium
GCTTCACCATCACCCACAACGCCGACTCCAAGGAGGCGGTCGACGCGATTTTCGCCGCTGTGGAGTCACTGGGCGGCACCATTGCGAAGAAACCGGAAACGGTGTTCTGGGGCGGATACAGCGGCTATTTCCGCGATCCGGACGGGTATTACTGGGAAGTGGCGTATTGGGACGGCTGGCGTTTCGACGAAAACGGCATGCTGATTATTGACGACTCCGTGAAAGTCGATTGATCCTCGCCGGCGCGGTGGCGCGGCGGGCGGTGCATATAAAGAATGTTTTACAACCAGTGCTTGACCCGGCGTGCCGGCCCCTTGTTACAGGGGCTGGCACGTTTGGCAAAAGTAGACGTTGCCGCCGAGATAGGCCGCTCGCTCAATCGTTCCGCCGCAGCCCGGACAGGGCTTCCCGAAGGTTTTCGCCGAGAGGAGCGTCCGGTAGCCGCCGGGCTGGCCGTACAGATCCTTTTCCGTGTCGCGGCCGCCCTTGGCCGGCATGTCCTTGAGGACGCCGACGACGGTCTTGCAGAGGCGGTCGACGTCGTCGCCGGAGAGGGACGTCACCTTGGCTTTCGGGTGGAGACGGGCCACGAAAAGAATGTCCTGGAGGCAGCCGTTCCCGAGGCCGGGGATGCGCTGTTCGGTGGCGAGAAGGCCCTTCAAGCTGAGTTTGTCCGGCGCGGCGTCGACGAGGGAGCGGAAATGCTTTTTCGTAAACGCTCCCGTGAGTGGCGACGGTTTCGCCACCGCACCGTCGTAATAGGGATTGTCGAATTCCCCCGGCCGGAACGCCATCATGGCGCCGTACATCTGGACGGTGCAGACAAGGAAGGCGCCGTTGTTGAGGCCAAGCAGGAGCTGGTGTTTGGCCGGGACGGCGCTGTCGTCCGGATGGTAGCGCGGGTTGACGCCGTCCCCCATGAGGAGGCGGACATCGTCCAGCACCAGTTCGACAAACCCGCCGTGGCGCTCCGCCGACCGGATTGTCTGGCCGACGAGGAGGTCCGGATACGTCTCCGGATCGCCGTTAAAGAAGGCGAATTTGTGCGGCGAGTGGCCGGCCACCACGGTGGCGACGGTCTTCCCGGACACGGCTTTCTTCAGTTGTTTGGCCATGGCGGCCGCTTCAGGCAGTTCAAGCATGGTTGTCCCCTCCCCTTGGTACGGTTCGTATCGTGCCTTCGTCGTTACGGTATCGCACTACCACTTCCGCTTCATTTCTTTCCCTGCGGCAGTATGTACCCGGCCGCCAGGTAAAGCTTGTACCATTCCTCCCGGGTGAGGCGGATGTCGGCCGCCTTGACGCAATCCCGCATGCGGCCGGCGTTCATGGTGCCGGTCACCGGCTGGATTTTGGCCGGGTGGCGGAGAATCCAGGCGACGGCGATTGTCGTGTTGGTGACGTCGTACTTTTTCGCCAGTTCATCAATGGCCTTGTTCAGATCTGGGAACTTGGGACTGCCGAGGAACACGCCTTCAAAAAAGCCGTACTGGAACGGCGACCAGGCCTGGATGGTGATATCTTCCAGGCGGCAGTAGTCGAGGACGCTGCCGTCCCGGTCGATGGCCGCATCGTCCTGCATGTTGACGTGGATGCCGTTCGCTATCATCCCGGCGTAGGGGATGGACAGTTGCAACTGGTTGACGATGAGCGGCTGGCGGACGTGTTTTTGGAGAAGGCGGATTTGCATCGGCTTCTGGTTCGAGACGCCGAAACGGTGGACCTTGCCGCTTTTCTCCAGGGTGTCGAAGGCCTCGGCCACTTCCTCCGGTTCGACGAGGGCGTCGGGGCGGTGGAGGAGGAGGACGTCGAGGTACTCCGTTTTCAACCGGCCGAGAATGCCGTCGACGGAGGCGAGGATGTGGTCGCGGGAAAAGTCGAACATCTTCCCTTTGACAATGCCGCATTTCGACTGGAGGATCATGGACCGGCGCGTCGTCGCGTCCATGCCGACCGCTTTCGCGAAAATTTCCTCGCAGCGGCCGTCCCCGTAGATGTCGGCGTGGTCGAAGAAATTCGCGCCGGCGTCAAGGCATTCCCGGACGAATTTCGCGGCGGCGTCATGGTCGAGGCTGTCCATCCGCATACAGCCGATGGCCAGGGGCGGCACCTCGAGGTCGGAACGGCCCAACGTCATTTTCTTCATGGAATGCCTTTCTGAAATGGGGAAATGTCTTCGATTCAATTTGTAAACGATCCCGGCGTTTGTGTACAGTCACCATTCGTTCGACAATCCTTCATGGAGGTCGGCCATGGCCTGGGCGGTGTAAAAACCGCCAAGCTGGGTGTAGAGTCGGAAAAACGAATGCGCCCGCATGACGCCGTGGAGGTCGGTGGCCGGCTTCTCCTCCTCCCGGCACAACTCGTCCATGGCGACGCGGGACATGGCGACGGCCTTGTCGATTTGCGATTTTATCCCGGGGCTGTCGACGCTGCCGTTCCGGCCGAACTCGGTGATGGCCAGGGCCAGGTGCGAGGCCGCCTCCTCCGCCTCTTCCGCCATGAGGGGCGGATGGCCCGACCGGTCCGTGTCGTTCAGGACGTCAAGGAGGATGCGGAGGATGGTCACCGTCCGGTTGACCGTCACCACCCGCGCCTCGAGGTCGTCGTAGTTTTCGTTGTAGAGATAGCGTTCGTTCTGGGCGGCGGCGGTGAGGCGGGCGCGGTTATTGAGGAGCTTTCCGACCAGTTCCCGGAGGGACGACGTCGCCACCGTCGAGTCCTTGGCATAGGCCCGGGCGATGCCGGTCAGGTGATCGGCGACGAGGGCGAACTGGTGTTCGAGATCCCGCTTCAACGTGTCCGACATCCGGACGGGCCAAATGAGGGCGGAGACGACAATGGCGATACCGACGCCGAGGGCGATTTCCCATATAAGGGTCAGGCCGAAAATGATCGCCTCGCCCATGGAATGGTGCAATTGAAAATGGCCGACCAGGAGGACGATGGTGGCGGCGATGGAGGCGAGCATGTAGCGGGAGCCGTACTGGAAGAAATAGGCGCCGGCCGCGTTCAGGCCGAAGAGGATGACGGCAATCGACCAGATGTTTTCCGGATGGGTGAAGACGAGGGACAGGGCTACGCCGATGACCGCGCCGAGGGCCATGCCGCTGAACCTGAGAAGGCTGGCCTGGAGGGACTCGGCGACGCTGGTCCGCTGCATGACGACAATGGTGGACACGACCGCCCAGACCGGGTAGTCGGACTTGAGGAGGGCGGACAGGAGATAGGCGAGGGAACAGGCAAGGCCGGTCTTGACGGCGTGACGAAGATGGAGCCGGGAGAGGCCGAAATGGCGCATCGTGTAGTGTCCTCAACTGAAATTCACCCTGAGCGTTTACAGTATACAAATAAACCGGTCGCGTTTAAAGGGTTTTTCAAAAAAGCCGGGGACATGGCATCGGGATGGGAATACCGGCGGGACGTTTTACCGCATGTGTGATGGGGTGGGATTTCGTCTATCAATCGGCAACCGATCTATACGCACCTCCAGTTCCTCTATAATGGCGCGGACCGCGTGTTGCTCCGCCGCCGACCGTTCGCTCGTCGAGTCGACGACAATTCGCCGGACATAGGCGCGTTCTTCCGCCCCGGCGATTTTCGATACCGGATCGCCCGTCATGACGACGGCGGTGACGGCGCCGT
>JAJBTL010000191.1 GCA_020860865.1 Planctomycetota bacterium
CGTCGGCCACGAATGTCGGTTCCGCCTACTCGGGCGCGGAGGCTTTCGTAGAGGCCACGGGGTTGGTGTTGTTTTGGCTGGCGGCGGCGTGCTCGCCAAGGATGGAACTGGAGAGGATGACGGTCTGGCCGTTTTCGTCGGTCTTTTTGGCAAAATGCATGACAAACGTCGCCACCTGGATGATGTCGCCGTCCTTGAGGCGGATGGGTTTGGTGATTTTTCTGCCGTTCAGGTAGGTGCCGTTGGCGGAATCGAGATCCTTCAAGCCGACATGGCCGTGCCGGGTGAGGAAGACGGCGTGGCGACGGCTCACCGCCGGTGACGGCAGGTAGAGATCGCACTCGGCGGTGCGCCCGACAAAGAGCGGCTGGCCCTCGACCAGGGGCACGACCTTTTCGCCGTTCGGCGTCTGAATGGTCAACTCGGCTGTTCGCATACCCTCTCCGTAGGGCAGAGTTGGGTGGAACGGAATCCGTGCGCCGCCGGAGGCGCGCCCGGGACCGTCCGCATGCCGTACCGCCTTCCGGGAAGTGCCGGGGCAACATTATCCGGACACTTCCGAATTATACCAAAGTCCTTATGACTTTCGGGAGACGTAAATCCCAAGCCTGAAGCGCGCATGGAGGTTGCAGTATATAATTCCGAATCTTCAGCGCGCTTTGGTATATCACGACGCGGAGCGGAAAACACCGGCTCCGTGCCAAGGCCCGGTAATTCCATTGACAGAAAATACCGTGGCTGCACAATGATTTTCGATACAGGTTGACGTCCGCTCAGGATGAAGCGGCCAGTGACGCTGTGCACGGCCTGTATACCGCGTACACTATAAAGTATTCAGGGAGAAAGGTCAATGGCAGAGGCTGTCTTTGAAACCAACATTACCGGTCTGCCGGCGCCGAAGTGTGGCAAGGTGCGGGACGTTTATGATCTCGGCGACAGGATTCTCCTCGTCGCCACCGACCGCATCAGCGCCTTCGATGTGGTGTTCCCCACTCCGATACCGGACAAGGGACGGGTCCTCACCGGCCTCACCCTGTTCTGGCTTGACTACCTGAAGGACATTGTCCCGAACCATCTCATATCAGCCAACCTCGCCGGCCTCGGGTTGTCGGACGGGGACCTGGCCACCCTGGACGGCCGCGCCCTCCTCGTCAAGAAGGCCGAGGTCATCCCGTTCGAATGCATTGTCCGGGGCTACCTTATAGGATCGGGCTGGAAGGAGTACCAGTCCTCCGGAACAGTCTGCGGCATTACCCTGCCGGAAGGCATCGAGATGGCCGGGAAGCTTCCGGAAGCCATCTTCACCCCCTCGACCAAGGCCGATGTCGGCCACGACGAAAACGTCAGCTTCGACGTCATGGACAAGGCCATCCAGCCGGGCCTCGCCGCCAAGGTCAGGGATGTCGCCATCGCCCTTTATACGAAAGCGGCGGAATACGCCCGGACCAAGGGCATCATTATTGCCGACACCAAGTTCGAGTTCGGCCTCCTGGACGGCGAACTCATATTAATAGATGAAGTCTTGACGCCGGACTCGTCCCGGTTCTGGCCGACCAGCGAGTGGAAGCCGGGCAGCAATCCGCCGTCCTTCGACAAGCAGTACCTCCGGGACTGGCTGGAAAACGAGTGCCAGTGGACCAAGCGTCCGCCGGCTCCGACCCTTCCGGACCGGGTCGTCGCCGCCACCCGGGACCGCTACCTCGAGGCCTATTCCATCCTGACCGGAAAGAAGCTGGCGTAAATGGCGAAAAAACCGCGTCCCGTCCGGCACTTTCTCGAGTATGCCGCGGCCCGGACCATTGTCGGCGGCTTGTCCCTCATGCCGATACTGATGGCAAGCTGGTGCGGACGGCGGCTGGCGGGTGTCCTCAGGCATATCGACAAACGCCACCGGGAACGGGTCAGGACCCAGGCGGCGGAACGCCTTGGTTTGTCGGGTGACGAACTCGAGGCGTTTGTCCGGGAAAACTTCCGCTGTTACGGCCGGACCCTGGCCGAATTCGCCAAGCTGTCCCGCTACAGCGTCGACGACATCCGGAAGCGGATCGATCTCGGCGATTTCCCGGCGGCGCTCCGCGAAGCCATGGCCGGCGGCAAGGGCTGCATCGTCGTCACCGCCCACTATGGCAATTGGGAATGGTTCAACACGGTCAGCAGCGTCATCGGCCTGCCGGGCGGCGGCGCCATTGCCAGGCCGCTCGACAACCCGAAGGTGAACGAGTTTGTCCGGTATATCCGGGAACGGAACGGCCTCCGCATCCTGGACAAACAGGGCGCTATCCGGAAGGCCCTCGGCGAACTGCGGGCCGGAAACCCGGTCGGCATCCTTATCGACCAGGACGGCGGCACGCACGGCATGATGTCCCCGTTCCTTGGCCGTCCGGCCAGCACCATAACGATACCGGTGGAACTGGCGATACGGACCGGGTGTCCGCTCCTGCCGGCCATACTCAGGCGGAACCGGACGGGGAAGCAGTTCGGCATGGTTTGGCGGCCGATGCGGCTCCCGGACCCGAATGCGGACCAAAGGGCGGAAACGGTGCGGCTCCTCGACCTGGTCAACGCCGACCTGACCGAGATGATTATGGAAGAACCGGTGCAGTGGTTCTGGCTGCACCGGCGCTGGAAAAGTGTGGGGGGTTATGCCCGAACCGAAGAACCGGCCGGTGGTGCGGCCACTTCGGATTGACATGTATAGGGCAACATGGGTATTGGGACGCGGAAATCCCAAGCCTGACGCGCGGATGAGGGGGTTGCGGCCATTATCAGGCTGTCGACGCGCTTCAGCACAACGCAAAGGGTTCTGATGGCGTGGAAAAGTTTTTATCTCGCCGCCGGTGTCGTCGGGACGGTGGCGTTTCCGTTTCTCCGGAGTATCGAAGGCGGCGCCAATGTCCCGGACGGGGCCTGCCTTATCGCGGCAAACCATTCCAGTTTCCTTGACGGTCCGCTCCTTGCCTATGCCTATTGCCGGACCAAACTGCTTCCCCTCCACATGGTTGCCTACAAGGAACCGTTCGCTCATCCATTAATGGGCTGGATTCTCCGGTCCGGACGGGCTATCCCGTTTCGCCGGGGAGACCGGCGGAGCCAGGGGCGGATGCTGTCCGAGGCGCTCGGCTGGCTCGCCGCCGACGAAGCGGTCGGGATTTTCCCGGAAGGCCATATCAATCACCAGTCCCGCCTTAACCGGCCGAGGCCCGGTATCGCCATCCTCGCCCTCGAGTCGGGACTTCCCGTCGTGCCGACAGCCATTATCGGCACCCATAAAATAATGCCCCGGGGGGCCACCTTCCCCCGCCTGGCGCCACGGGCCCGGGTGGTGTTCGGCCGTCCGGTCGCGATGCTCGACAAGGAACGGTTGTACCGGGAACTGCCGGCGAGTGAACGGAAGATTCTCATTAAGAACTACGGCTACCGGGTGATGCGGGCCATTGGCGCGCTATCCGGGCGGTCGCCGGCGGAGTGACGATGTGCACGCCAGCCATGGGATTCCAGCGTACCGGTCCATAGCTGTGGACCGGTACTTGCAAGAGACGCCAGAGACTCCGTGACAGGTAGCTTTGAGGGGCGTTTTACACGTTACGGAGTTCATTATGAATATACTTGAAGGCCTTCAGAATATGA
>JAJBTL010000284.1 GCA_020860865.1 Planctomycetota bacterium
TCGCGTTCGGACGGCAAGCGATCGCCCGGCTGAAGCTTTCCACTACGGATAAGATCGGTAATCTGGTTGATGACTTGGGAGGCGACGGTGTTTTTGCTGATTCTCTTAAGCATGACGCCGGGCTTTCCTGTTTTGACAAGCGACCGAACTCTCTGGGATTTTTCAACCCGGAAACGGGAAGAAAAAAGTCGAATGGGAAAGGCCGGAAACGTCGGGAAAGTGAAAGCGTCGGAAACGGGTCAGGCAAACAATACCAAAAATCCCTGAAACGTTTCGAGAATGGTAAACCGGATATTTACACTATACACCACGCCATACCGGTTGTCAAGTGGTCTTACCACTATTCCAAAAAAAAATGTCCAGAAAAAACACGTCAGGAAAAAGAATCGGAGCGAAGCATACCGCAGTACGCTCCGCCCCGAAGTCCACTACCCCATTCGCCCGAACACCATGACGAGGACGCCGGTCGCCAGCGCGCAAAGGACCGCCACGCCAAGGAGTTTCCGGATAATGGACCCTTCCTCGCCGACAATCCCGGCCGTCGTCGCGCCGAGCATGACCTTCGACGGCGATATCATGCAGCCAAGCGCGCCGCCGCTGGTCTGGGCCGCCAGGATGACGGCGACATCGAACCCGGTCAGCGTCGCCGTCGCCGACTGGAACTGTCCGAACAGGATGTTAGAACTGACGTTCGACGACGACATGAAGGCGCCAAGGACGCCGACCAGCGGCGACAGGAACCCGTACCAGCTTCCCGTCGTGTCCGCCGCCGCCATGGCGAGGCCGTCTGTTTGCCCGCTCCCGCCCATGACTTTGCTCATGCCGATAAGGAGAACGACGGAGAGGGACGCCGGCAGCGCCTTTTTCCAGGTCGACCGGAGGGCCGTGCCGACCGCCTTCTCGTCCAGCATGCCCTTGGCCTGGTAATACAAACCGGCCACCAGGGCGGAAAGAAGGAGGAAAAACCCGGAATGGGTCAGCCAGGAAATGGGCGAATAATTCGCCGATCCGTGACTGACAAACCCGAGGCCGGTTGTCGCGTCGCCAAAGGAAAACGACGTCGTAACGATCCCCGCGAGAAACGATTTTACCGGTCCAATCAGAAGAACCGCCAGGGAGATAATGGTCAACGCATAATATGGCAGCATGGCCTGGTGCAATCCCATGCCGCCCGACGGCGCCGCGAGCGTCGTCGCCTCTTCACGGTGCGCCGTGTCCATTATCGGGCTGTCTATCCGCGTCTGGCCGTCCGAGTAGCGCCGGAGCCTGGACAGGACCAACGCCGCGCCAAGGGCCACCGTCGTCGGTATCACCGTCGCCAGGGACGGGAGGACGGCGGTGAGGGCGAGTTGCCCGCCACCCATGATAACGGTCAGGACGAGGAGCGCCGGCCAGCCGTGCCGGATGCCACGGAGGCCGCCGTAGAACCAGCAGATAAACACCCCGGCCATGAAGTTCATAACAAACAGGAACACCCCCGACCACAAGGCCGCCGCGAACCACACCGACTCCGGCAGGGTCACCTGCTGGACAATGGCGTCCCAGGCCAGGCCGAGAGTGCCGAAGGTATTGCCCCAGGCATGGCCGAGAAGGGGAATCGTCACCGCCCAGAGGGGCTTGACGCCGATGGCGATAAGGAGCGGCGCTGTTACGGCAATCGGCACGCCGAAGCCTGACGGCCCCTGGAGAAAACTGGCAAAGCACCAGCCGAGCGCCAGGACCTGGAGGAGCGGGTCCGGGATGAGCCGCGTCACCTCCCGGCGAATAGCCGGGAAGGCCCCGGCCTGGAGGCTGATTTCATAAATAAGGATGGCCGGGAAGATGACGATGATGATGGAAACGCTGTTCCACACACCTTTCAACGTCTCGGTGCCGATCTGTCCGCCCGAGGTTTTGTAGAACGCAAACGCCACCACCGCCGCCACAAGAAACCCGGCGACGGAGGCGCGGACCGCCGTCCACTTCAGCCCGACAAGGAGGACAAGGAGGACGGCGATGGGGATAAGGGCCGAAGCGGCCAGGGCAAAGGTCGGTGATAACGTGGCCACAGGGTAATGCTCCAATCAAAATAACGAACGACGTGACGCCGGGACAATGGCCGCACGAATGAAGGCGGCCTGTTCACCCCGGACCCCTACCCGAGATATTTCTTCGAAAACGCCAACAGCGCTTTTTCCATAATATCCATGGGCGGCGTCACAATGCCAGCCCCGACCTGGCCGATGCCGGCGAGACGGTGAGCGACGCCGGTGTTGATGACAGGGAGGATGCCGCTCGCCACCACCTGGCGGATGTCGATGGCGGAGGCGGTGCCGGTGAAATTCATGTTCGGGATAGGCAGGTCCGGGTTTTCCCCGACGCAGATCTGCCGCATCGAATCGGTATAGCGGATGGCGTCGGCCGTGCTGCCGGCGCCGACGAAGCGGACCACCGCCGGAGCCGAACCCATGGCGAAGCCGCCGATGCCGTAACATTCGACAATGGCCGAGTCGCCCATGTCCGGGTTGGCGTCGGCTTCGGTGTAACCGGGGAAATAGAGGGCCTGCGGCTTGAGGCAGGGCGCCTGGAACCACTCGCCGTCGAGTCCGGAGACGTTGATGCCGAAGTTGACGCCGTTCCGGCTCATCGCCGTGACGACGGTGCTGTAGGGTATGCCCCGGCACGGATCCATCACCGCCTTGCAGGCGGCCATGGCGAGGTTGAGGAAAAACTGCTCGTTCTTGCCGGCGAGGAACTCGACCGCCTTCCGGCCGTCCGGGCTGTCCTTGACAGCATCGAGGAACGGACCGGCGATGGCCTTGTGGAAATTGAGGCTGGCCGCGACATTCCGCTGGTGCATTTCGTCGCCCATGGCGAGGGACTGCGACATGATGTTCTTCAGGTTAACGCCGCCCGCTTCGACGACGGCGGCGTCGAGGGCGGGAGCGAGGACCGTTTCCAGCCACTTCAGGTTGGCGACGACGGAGGCGTCGTTGGCTCCGAAGCGCATGACCTTGCCAATGCCTTCATTGATGGTGCAGAAGGCGGTGTTGCCGAATTCTTCATTCTCCACGACGAAGACCGGCATAGAGTACGAAATCATCCCGGTCATCGGTCCGACCGCGCCCTGGTGATGGTTGGGGGAATATTTAATCTTCCCGTCCGCCATCATCTTTTCCGCTTCTTCGTCCGTTTCGGCCAGGCCTTCGTATTTGATGGCGCCGATAAAGGCGCCCTGCATCGGGCCGCACATGTCTTCCCAGCGGATGGGCGGACCGGCGTGAAAAATAGTATGCTTATCCATACCGCCGATAACCTCGTGGGCGGGGCGGACACGTTTGAGCACAGGAAGTCCCCGCCGCAAGCGGGCGAGCGCTTCGGCATTGGCGGTATCGATAAGCGAATTTCCGTCTTCGTCCAGGAGACCGGTTTCAAGGCGGAACAACTGCTCCACCATCGCGGTGTTGCCGCCGGCTGGCGGCGTCCAGTCGAGGCGGACGAAGGGTGTGTCGGTTTCCGAAAGGGCGGCGTCGAACACATCCACGCCGACCGCGACCACTTGTATGTTTTCTTTGGACATGACTGTCTCCAGGCTGAAAGGCATTTTTAATAACACGGACACGCACGGAACGAAAACCGGACGGGCCGCATGGGAGCGCTGCCGTCGCCGGTTGTACCGTTACCGGGCCAGGGCGTCGGCGGCATAGCTCGCCGCGATGGCGTTGGTTGCCAGAACGACGATACCGGCGTCCCGGAGTTTTTTCACCTCTTCCTTCCGGCTTGGCCGGTCCTTGTCCGTGCCGCAGACCGAGGCGACGACGAGCTTATTCCGGCTCTCGCCGTTCGACTGCGTGGCGGCCCGCTCCAGCGCTTCGATTGCGAGATCGGCCTGGGCCGGATGCGATCCGTAGCCGATGACCATGTCCATAAGGACGACGCCGACGTGGGGGTTACACAGGGCATCGACGAGCCGGTCCATCTTGAGATCCGGCGCCATCATCGGGTGCGGGCGGCCGACGGTGAATTCGTCCTCGCCGAGATCCCAGAAGACGTGGCCGTCGAAAGAATCCTTGCCTGTAATCTTTTCATAGCCGGGGACGGACAGGTTGGTCGCCTTCGGGCCGGAAAGTTTTTTCCCGCACAGCACCGCCGCTTCCTGGGCCAAGGTGCCGCCGCCGAAAATGCCGACTAGGTAACCGGAGCGCTTGCCCGCGTCGGGTGCCGACGCGTTGTCGTCGAGGGCGGCGTCCTTGTTGAAGTGCTTGGCAACAGCCAGGGACAGTTCGGTCAGGTCCAGGCCGGACACGATCCCGGCCGCTGTTTCAGGGGCGTAGTCGTCGGCGCCGACGTAGTGGACGAAAACCGGTTTCCCGAGGGTCTTGACTCGTTCGAGGATTTTCGCCCGGGTCGCCTTTCCCGGAGGTTTCCCGAGGATGACAATGGCCTTGACGTCGTCGTCCTTCGCCAGGCGTTCAAGAGCGACAAAACAGGACAGCCCGCCGATGTCGTCCTTGAGGTCGCGGCCGCCGATGCCGTAGGCCTGGTTGATGCCGACGCCGAGGCGGTCGAGGAGGCAGGTCACTTCCTGAAGGCCGGTGCCGGAAGCGCCGATGATGCCGACCGGACCGGGCCGGACGACGTTGGCGAAGGCGAGCGGGACGCCGTCAATAATGGCGGTGCCGCAGTCCGGGCCCATGACGATGAGGCCTTTTTTGACTGCCATCGATTTGAGGGCCAGTTCGTCGGCGAGGGAAATATTGTCGCTGTAGAGCATGACGTCCATGTTGCTGGCGAGGGCCTCGGCCGCTTCATAGCGGGCGTAGTCGCCGGCGACGGAGATGAGGGCGAGGTTGAACTTGCCGTTTTTCCGCGCCGCCTGGCGGACGGTGTGGAGGTTTTCGTCTCGTTCGTCCGCCGCGTCGCCGCTGGGCGATTCGTCCAGCATGCGGTTGACCACCGCTTCGGCGGCGGCAATCTGGGCGTCGTCGCCCTCGATGGCGATGGCGAGGTCGTTGGCTTTCGCGGAGGCGATGTCCGGCGTCATCAGGCCGGAGTCGGTGAACAGTTCCTTGTTCCTGTCTGTCGCCATCATGGCGGAGACGGTGGCGGCGCCACTCTCCCTGGCGGCTTGGGCGGACAATTTCATCAGGAAAATGGAATCGCGGTAGGTGTTGTTTCGGATCACGGCTCTATGGCTCATCTCTGCTCCTCTCGGAAAAGACCTCGACGACGCACGTGTGTGGAACCAGGAGCGTCTGTGTATATATTGCGCTCATGCAATACGGCGATATCTTTATAATAAATGCAATCACCGTGCCAAATGCTATCGCAACGATGATATACCTCATGTTTATGCAGTATTATACCTAAAACCCAAATATACGGCAGTTAAACGCGAGATGGCACTGCCGCGACGTATTTCGATTCTGCCGTCACCAGAACGGATATATTGCATTGGTGCCATATATAGTCTGTATGCCATAGTCCTGCATCCGTCGGGGGAAAACTTTTACCAAACCACCTTGACTAAGATGGTTTAGCGGGGTACTAGTACAGTAGAGGGAGGTTAACAGATAACCGCTCACTGCGTCCGGCGTCATCCTTTCTCCGGCGGTAGTGGTAATCCTTGACCTCACTGCCAGGTACAGCAAGTTTGCGGTATGGGTTTCTCCGTAGGGGGCGAAGCTCAGAAATGTGGTATCGTACCTGGTGGTGGGTCAGGGATTACCCCTGTCGCCGCTGTCGCCTCCCCATCCCCTCTATACATATATATTCACCCCTTCGGGTTTACCCTTGGGAGATGGTCGGCTCCCGGGGCGTCTTTGGCGAATTAACGACTTCGAAAGGAAATCCATGAAAATCACCAGTATCGACCTGATGGCCCTGGCGCCGGATCGCGGCAATGGCTCACGGCCGATCATCTGCCGCATCAACACCGCCGGCGGCCTGTCCGGGTATGGTGAAGCCGGCATCGCCATCGGCACCGGCGCCCCGGCCTGTTTCGCCCTCCTGAAGGATTTCGCCCCGATGATCATCGGGATGGACGCCAACGCCAACGAGGTCATCTGGAAAAAAATCTTCAAAGCCTCGTTCTGGGGCGTCGGTAATGGCGGCGTCATTATGTCCGCCCTGAGCGCCATCGACTGCGCCATCTGGGACTTGAAAGCCAAGGCCGCCAACCTTCCCCTCTACCAGCTCCTCGGCGGCAAGCAACGGGATAAACTCTGGTGCTACGCGAGCCAGCTCCAGTTCGGCTGGGACACGGACAGCTTCAATCCGGCCCAGGCCGCCTCCGGCGATCCGTCCTTCTACGCCGACGCCGCCCGGAAGGCCCTTGCTCAAGGCTACACGGCGGTGAAGGCCAACTTCATCCGCTACGACGCCCAGGGGAAAATCCTCCCGCCCCAGGCGACCACCGGCCGCCTGTCCCGGGATCTGATGAAACTGGCTGAGGCCCGCATCGCCGCTGTCCGGGACGCTGTCGGCCCGGATGTGGAGGTCATTGCCGAAAACCACGCCATGACCGACGCCGCCACCGCCATCCAGTTCGCCCGCATGGCCGAGCAGTTCGACATCATGTTCCTCGAGGAACCGACCATCCCGTTGAACCCGCCCGTTATGAAAAAAAATCGCCAACGGAGCTTCCATCCCCCTCGCCACCGGCGAACGGACCTACACCCGGTGGGGATTCCTGCCGTTCCAGCAAAGCGGCTGCCTCACCGTTATCCAGCCGGATATCGGCAATTGCGGCGGCATCACCGAAGGCAAGAAGATCTGCGACATGGCCCACATCTACGATGTCGGCGTCCAGACCCATGTCTGCTCCAGCCCGGTCAACCTCGCCGTGTCCATCCACCTCGAGGCCGCCATCCCCAACTTCACCATCCACGAACACCACATCGGCAGTACCCTGCCGTCCTGCGTGGAAATGGGGAAATACGATTACCAGCCGAAAAACGGCTATATGGAAATCCCGGAACTCCCGGGCATCGGCCAGGAGGTGTCGGAAATGGCCCTGAAAACCGCCCACATCGAAACGATCAAGTAATGACGGGCGGTGGTGTGTTGTGTGGTTCCGTTATTAATCCTAATCCGCTTTAAGATTTCCCGGGAGGACGTTCTCCGTGTCAGCCACTCCTGAAAAAACCAAGACCCTTGGCCTGTTCCCCCTGGTCGCCCTCGCCACCGGCCAGGTCATCGGCGCCGGCGTCGTCACCCTGATTGGCGCCAGCATATCCCACACCGGCCGGTCGGTCTGGCTTGCCTATGTGGCGGCTGTCGCCCTTGGCTTCAGTATCATCATGTCGTACATGCTCCTTGCCAGCATGATCCGCGTCCGGGGCGGCAACTACACCTTTGTCGCCACCCTCCTCGGCGACCGCTGGGGCGGCCTCTACGGCATGGCCTTTACCATGAACGTCTTCGCCTGCGGCATGTTCGCCATGTCCCTCGGCCAATACGTCAACCTGATTATCCCGTCCCTCGGCGTCAAGACCGTCGCCATTGTCGGCGTCACCTTCTTCTATATTTTCAACATGCTTGGCGTCAACTTCATGTCGAAGATACAGAATATCCTGGCGACAACCCTCATACTCGGACTGATCCTGTTTGTCGTTGTCGGCATGGGCAAGCTCCAGCCCGGCGTCCTTGATTTTTCCGCCCCGGACTTTTTCCTGAAAGGGAGCGACGGCTTCCTCGCCGCCGTCGCCCTCCTCGTCTTCTCCTGCTACGGCCACGCCTTCGTCGTCGCCTTCAGTAAGGAAGCGAAAAACGCCAAGCGGGACATCCCCTTCGCCATGATGATAACGACCGGCATCATCCTCGTCGTCTATACCCTCATTGCCCTCGTCGCGTCGAATGTGCTGCCGGTCCCGGAAGTCGTGGGAAAACCGCTCACCGTCGTCGCCCGGGAAATCATGTCGGAACCGCTGTACTACGCGTTCGTCTTCGGCGGACCGGTCATGGCCCTCGCCACCACCCTGAACTCGTCCCTCAGCGTCTTCGCCCGGCCCTTCCACCAGATGACCAATGACGGTTGGTTCCCGGCCTGGCTCGGCCGCACCAACCGTTACGGCGCGCCGTTTTATATCCTGACCCTGATGTACCTGATTGCCATCATCCCGATCGCCCTCGACCTCTCCATCAGCGTCATCACCTCGAACACCGTCCTCATCGGCCGCATCTCGGACCTTGTCGCCATTACCGCCATCATCACCCTGCCGAAGCGCCTGCCGGATGCCTGGGAAAACCGCTATTTCCGCCTGTCCAAACCGGTGTTTTACTTCCTTATGTATTTCAGTTTAGCAGCGACCATCTTCTGCATGATTATCTCCATGGGCAACATGCCCCGCTCCAATGTCGCGGTGACGGTCTGCCTGGCCCTTGCCTTCCTTCTCTATGCGGTGTGGCGCCAGAACAGCGGCAAGGTCATAATGGAGAAGAGCTACGAATTGCAATAATCGCCGTGCTGAAATTTGCTGTTGTCTAGAGCGGGCATAATCGTTATAAAGGGTGATTGCGATGCGAAACCAAGTCCTTCTGGGATCCAACGACAAATACCGTCGCCGGCATTTCGGTGCCGGCGACGATTGGAGATACGGATAGTATGGCATTAGTCAAAATTGAAAAAAAAGCGGTCGGCGACCGCGTTTTCGACGCCATCCATGAAGAAATCAGGAGCGGGGTCTACCAACCGGGCGAACGTCTGCCGTCCGAACGGGTGTTGTCCGAGCAGTTGGGCGTCAGCAAGTCCTCCGTCAAGGTGGCGATGCAGCGGCTGGTGGCTCTTGGCCTCGTCGAGATGCGCCGGGGCGAAGGCAATTTCGTCAAGGAACATTCCGGGAACCCGTATCTCGACCAGGTCAGGCAGTTCCTCGTCGAAGCGCAGGGCGTGTCGAAAATAACCGAATACCGTTTTTATATAGAAATGGCTACGGCCAGGCTGGCGATGAAGCGGGCGACGCCGGACAACTACGCCGCCATGGAAAAACTCCTCGTCCAGATGGAGGACGCCGCCCGGGAAGACGACCTGGTCCGCCACGGCCGCCTCGATTTCGAATTTCACCGGGAAATATGCCGCGCCACCCAGAACGACATTTTCATTAAAACGTACGAACTCATCGGCCCCATGCTTCGCGGCCATGCCACCCTTCTCAACCAGGGCACCTTCGACAATCTGCGTTCGCAACAGCCCGGCGACGATCTCCACTGGCGGCTTTACCGCGCCATCCGCGATCACGACACCGACGCCTGCCGCCGCTGTTATGCGGAGATGTTTTCCGTCTTTGAACCGTTCCCTGAAGAGCACCTCCGGGACGATTGACCGCTCAACCGGATTAATCCGTTACCCGCCTGAAAACATATCCATCTTGAAGAAAGGTTCCCGCCGGACCCTTTCGCATGGATTATGATATATGTATACCGCCACATCGGGTGCCTGAGCGCGTCGTAACACCTCCGGCCCGTGGCCCAAGGAGCAGCGCATGACCACCCTCGAACAACGCATCGCCGCCAAACTGCCCGGCGACGACACCGGCATCGCCATCCGGAAATCCCTCTGCACCATCTGCGACCCCCTCACCCAATGCGGCCTCGACTGCTATGTCAAGGACGGCCGGGTCATCAAGGTCGAAGGGAGCGACGAAAACCCGTTCAACCGTGGCGCCCTTTGTTCCAAAGGCGCCGCCACCCGTCAGTACCTCTACCACGAAAACCGGCTGAAAACCCCGCTCCGCCGGGTCGGACCGCGCGGCTCCGACCGGTTCGAACCGATGTCGTGGGACGATGCCCTGGGCGAAATCGCCGAAAAGCTCCTCGCCGCCAAGCGGGACTTCGGCCCCGAGTCCGTCGTTTTCTATGCCGGGTATACGAAGTATTTCCGCCCGTACCTCATCCGCCTCGCCCATGTCTTCGGCACGCCGAACTACTGTTCCGAGTCGAGCACCTGCAACATGGCCACCGGCATGGCCCAGCGCCTCGTCTTCGGCACCCCCGGCGCTCCCGACCTCGCGAACACGGACTGCCTCCTCGTCTGGAGTTCGAACCCGTTCTACACCGGCCACGGCCGGGCCCAGATGATCCAGAAACGCCTCGACAGCGGAATGAAAATGATCGTCGTCGATCCCCGCATCACCCCGACCACCGCCCGGGCCGACATCCACCTCCAGCTTCGGCCGGGGACGGACGGCGCCCTCGCCTTGGCGATGGCCAATGTCATCATTAGTGAAAACCTCTACGATCGCGACTTTGTCGACAACTACACCCACGGCTTCCAGGCCTACCGGGACTATGTCCAGGCCTTTACCCCGGAAGAAGGCGAGCGCCTCACCGGCGTTCCGGCCGGGAAAATCCGCGCCGCCGCCCGCCTCTTCGCCGGAGCGAAATCGGCCTGCGTCCAGCCGAGCGCCAGCCCGGTCGTCCACCACACGAACGGCGTCCAGAATTCCCGCGCCATGTTCATGCTTGTCGCCCTGACCGGGAACTACGACGTCCCCGGCGGCAACCGGGCCGAACCGCCCAGTTACCTTTATGTCGGCGCCGGCTTCCAGACCCGGGAGCACCAGTTCGAAAACCCGGTCCCCATCACCAGCCTGCCGCCCCGCATCGGGTCGGAACGGTTCCCGGTCTGGATGGAGACGGCGTCCCCCGAGGCCAGGCCATGGCCCTCCCGGACCAGCTCCGGACCGGACAACCCTATCCTCTGAAGGCCCTCGTCGGCTTTGGCATGAACTACCGGATGTGGCCGGATTCGGAAGGGTTCAAGGAAAGCCTGGACAACCTCGACCTTGTCGTCAACACCGACATCTTCATGACAGACACCTGCCGCCACGCCGACATCGTCCTCCCGGCCTGCACGTCCCTCGAACGGATGGAGCTCCGCGCCTACGGCCCCCGTTACGTCATGCTCAGTCAGCCGGTCATCCCGGCCCTGTACGAGTCGAAATCCGCCGTCGACATGATTTTCGAACTGGCGAAGCGGATTTGCCCGGAAGACGACCTGTTCGCCAAAGGGTACGAAGGCTGCATCGACTGGATACTCGAGCCAAGCGGCATCACCGTCTCTGAACTAAAAAAGCATCCGGGCGGCATGCCGGTCCCGCATCCGCTGCCGGTGAAGGACCGGAAGTACGAGGGCGGCGCCGCCACGCCGAGCGGGAAGATTGAATTCCAGTCCACCGTCCTCGAAAAGTACGGGGAAAAGCCCGGATTCGAATCGCTCCCGGTCTACACCCCGCCCCGGAACAGCCCGGACGGCAACCCGGATCTGGCCCGGGACTACCCGCTTGTCCTGAACGCCGGATCTCGGCTCCCCATGTTCATTCACAGCCGGGCCAATCACCTGACCTGGACCCAGAACCTCAGGCCGAACCATCCGGCCGCCGACATCCACCCGGACGACGCCATCCGCCACGGCATCCGCCAGGACGACGCCATCCGCCTCGCGACGCCCCACGGCGCCATCCAGGTCAAGGCGAACCTCACCCGCATGGTGCTGCCGGGCGTTGTCCACATGTATCACGGTTCCAGCCTGGCCGACGCGAACAGCCTCTTCGACAAGGACTACCTGGACCCGCTGTCCGGCTTCCCCGGCTACAAGTCGGCCCTGTGCCGTATTGAAAAAATCAAGGAGGACCAGGCATGAGCCGGACCATACTTCTCGACGTTTCCCGTTGCGTCGGCTGCGGCGCCTGTGTCGTCGCCTGCCAGGACCAGAACGATCTGTACCCGGAGCAGGGCAAGCCCGCCCTCCGCCGCATCTATCAGGTCGAGCACGACGGCCGCGACACCGTTATCCAATACTTTTCGGCCGGCTGCCGCCACTGCGACGACAGTCCCTGCCTGGTCGGCTGGCCGACCGGCCCCATCTACCGGGACGACGTCACCGGCGCTGTCCGCATCAACCGGGACCGCTGCATCGGCTGTCACAGTTGCGCCCTCGCCTGCCCGTTCGGCGTGCCCCGGTACGACCGGGACGACAAGATGTACAAGTGCTACCTCTGCTCCGAACGGGTCGAAGCCGGACTGAAACCGGCCTGCGTCAAGGTCTGCCCGTTCGGCGCCCTCCGCTTCGAAGACGCCAACGCGGTGCAGGACGACAAGGAACGCGCCTACCTCGTCGATATTCTGGAGAGCGGCCTCGGCGCCAGCCGGGCCGAACGGTGACCGGCATGACAACGCCTCCGCCCATCGCCATCATCGGGAACGGCTGCGCCGCTGTCGAGGCCTGCCGCGGCCTCAGGGAAAGCGGCTACGAAGGCGGTATCGACGTCTTCGCCGCCGGCAGTCTGCCGACGTACAACCCGATGCTGACCAGTTACTACGCGGCGGGGAAAATCGACTATTTCCTCCTGTTCCCCTACGGCGAGTCGAACCGGGTTTTCCAAAAATACGGCGCCCGCATCCACCCGAACTCCCCGGTGACCGCCCTCGACGCCGACGCTGCCACCGTGACAGTCGGCGATGCCGTCTTCCCGTACCGCCGCTGCCTCATCGCCAGCGGCGCCTCGCCTGTCGTGCCGCCGTTCCCCGGATCGCGGCTCCCCGGCGTCTACACGATGCGCACGGTGGAGGACGCCATCGCCGTCCGGAAAGCCATGACCAGGTCGCCGACCCGCGCCCTTGTGGTCGGCGCCTCCATGGTCGGCATCAAACTGGTGGAACTGTTCTGGAAGGCCGGTCTCCGGGTTATTCTGGCCGATCTGGCGGAACGGATATTCCCCCTCGCCGCCCACCCGGACTGCTCCCGCCGCATTGAAAGCCGCCTGTCCGAAAAAGGCATAGAGCAACGTTACGGCGCCGCTCTCGAACGCATTGAAGAGCGGGACGGCGCCCTCGCCGCTTTTTTCAAGGACGCGGCCGAACCGCTGGCGGTGGATATCGTCATCCTCGCCATTGGCGTCCGGCCGAACCTGTCGTTTGTCGACGGCGACCAAATCGCCCTGAAGCCGGGCGTCCTGGTCGACACGACGATGGCGTCAAGGCGTCCCGGCGTCTATGCCGCCGGCGACTGTGCCCAGGGGATGAACCTCCAGTCCGGCCAACAGCAGATAATCGGCCTCTGGGCCAATGCCCGGAATCAGGGTTATACGGCCGGGTGCAACATGGCGGGCGTCCGCCGGGACTATGCCGGCGAACTCCTTCACAACATCACCCATTTCATGGGTATGGATTTTGTCGGGATTGGCGATGTTATGGGTGGAGACGAATCGCGGAGCGAGTCGGGTGACGGCTGGTACAAGCAGATATTCTACAAGGACGGCGAAGTATGCGGCGCCAACTTCATCGACGACTACCACAACGCCGGCCTGCTCAAAAACGCCCTGGTGAAACAGGCCCTCCGCACCGGCCCGGCCCGCACGCCGGCCGACAGCGAATTCTCACCGCTGCATCAACACCTCTTGGAAGAAGTCCTCGCATTTCGCGGTGCCTGACGGCGGTTTTTCACAAAGCGGGTAACCAGTTCAAAGCGTCGTAACCGCGTTACCGCAGCTTACCCTGATGCATGTCCTGGAACAGCCCGGGCGTTGTCGTCAGTTCGGCGTAGGTGCCTTCCTGGACAATCCTCCCCCGGTCGAAGACGAGGATGCGGTCGCAGTTCTTCAGCGTGGTCAGGCGGTGGGCGATGGAAATGATGGTCACGCCTTCCTCTCGCTGCATCCGTTCAATTTCGGCTTGGACATGGCGTTCCGACGTGTTATCGAGGGCCGATGTCGCTTCGTCGAGAATGAGGAGTCGCGGCTTCCTGAGAAATATCCGGGCCAGGGCGATACGCTGGCACTGGCCGCCCGACAGGTTTGCACCGCCTTCGGACACGACGAAATCATAATCCCCGTCCATTTTCATAATGTCCGCGTCGATGCAGGCGCGCTTGGCCGCTTCGCGGACCGCCGCCCTGTCCGGCACGTCCCGGCAGCCGTAACAGATGTTATTGAAAACGGTGTCGGCGATGAGGAACGGCGATTGGGGAATGAGGGCGATTTCATCGGCGATATACGCCCTGGACAGCGTCGCCAGGTCGGCGCCGTCCAGGACTATCCGACCGGTCACCGGTTCGAGTTTGGCAATGGTTTTTATGAGTGACGACTTGCCGCAGCCGCTGGGACCGGCGATGCCGACGAACTCGCCCGGACGGATCAGAGTGGTGATGTCGTGGAGGATTTCCCGGTCCGGCCGCTCCGGATAGGTGAAGCGGAGGTGGTCGAGGACGAGGCCGTTTCCTTCCGCGTCGGCCGCCGCCGCCGTGGCCGTGGCCGGTTGGTAGGAGAAGTCTTGAGGAATTTCGCTGATACGGAAATATTCACCGGCCAGGACGGCGCTTTCCGACAGTTCGTCCAGAATGCGGTGGAGTTCCCGGAGCGGTCCGGTGAGCTGGAGAAAGCACAGGTACGAGGTGAGGATGGTGCCGACGCTGATCCGGCCTTTCATTGCCAGATACACCGAAGTGGCGATGACGAGGACATTGAAAAAAGCCTCGTTCGTGAACTTCAGGCAATCGTAGAACGCCATGGCGTAATGGTGGCGCATCTCCCGGGCGCGGAGTTCCTCCGACCGGCGCTCGAACCGGCCTTCCTCGAACGCGGTGTTGTCGGTCACCCGGATTGTCTCGATGCCGCCCAGGAGTTCCACCACCGTTCCGTCCATGGCCGCCTTTTTCCCAGTAGCTCGACGCGGATGCCGCGTTGCGTCGCAATCTGCCGAAGTACGATGACCGTGCCGATAGGCACGACCAGGACGGTGACGACAGCCACCAGCGGCGGCAGTTTGACGAAGATGACGACGATGGCGGCGACGGCGCTGAAGACGGACGGGGCAAAATCCATGAAGACGAGCTTGATGAGCCGCGTCGTCCCCTCGAGGCTCCGGTTGAGGCGGCCGTGGATGTTCCCGGTCATGTGAGTGCGGAAATAGGCCAGCGGCGCGTGGAGGAGGGCGGCAATGGCGTTTTGCCTGGCGGTCTTGTCCGTCCGGGTCGCCGTGTCCTCGACCACCAGGCGCCGGCCGACCTTGAGGAACTCGTTGACGATAATGACGGCGAGGATGAGGAGGAGGGAGGGGAGAACTGTTCCGAAATCGAGGCCGGCTTCCCCGATAACGTTGTCCGTCAGGTGGCCGATGGCCAGGGGCGTCACCTGGTTGAGACCGGCCGAGACCAGCATCATGACGGTGATGGCGACGAAACCGAGTTTGTGCGTGCGTCCCAGTAACCCATAGAGTTTGCCGCACAGCCGGCGAAGGGTCGGTTGGTTTTCCATATCGTCCCGCTTACGAAGTCACTCTTTGAATCGCGGTGAACGCCCGCCGCCGTGGGAGCGGCAAATCACTTCGCCATCCAGCGCTTCCGTTCGTCCTTGTCCATCTTTTCAATGGCGTAGCGGAGCGCCGTCCGGGGCAGGGTGGTGTGGTGTTTTGTTAAAAACCGCCGCAGCGCATCGATATCCTTCTTGCCCGCTTCCCGGAGCATCCAGCCGCTCGCCTTGTGCATGAGGTCGTGCGGGTGAGCCTTGAAAAATTCGGCCAGCCAGAAAACCTCGTCCAAATGGCCCCGGCGAATCCGGGCAATGGTCGACACCATGGCGGCCCGCTCGCGCCAGAGTTTTCCACTTTCGGCCCAGCGGCGCAGGTGGTCCCGGACAGCGTCCGGCGGCGTCTCCAGGACGTCCCAGTACGGGCCCATGATTTCATAGACGGACAGGTCCACGAGGTCCCAGTTGTTGGCCCGGTCAAGGTGCTTGTCGTACAGACGGACGACTTTGGCGAGGCCGTCACCGTCGCGGCAACGGCCGTAGCGGGCGGCATCGTCGGCGAGGAGGAGAAATCCGGCCAGCCGCACCTCGTGCCATTCCGACGCGAAAAGGACGGCGTAGTCCCTGGCCGTCATGAGGTTCCGGTAGTCCCGGATGATGCCCCGCGTCACCGGCACCTTGAGGCCGAGGAATCGGTCGCCTTCACCGTACTGTCCGGGACCGGTCTTGAAGAAGCGCATCAGGTGCGCCGCCTGCACCGGATCGCTCCGGCTTGTCAAATCGGCCACAAGATGCGAGGCGGCCGAACCAAGTGTTATCCGTGATGTACCCGTCACCCCGCTCCTCCAAAAGCGCCCCGCTCCGGCGCGGCATCGCCTTATTCTTCGCTTTCCTTGCCCGGCTTGACATAGAGTATCCGCCCGCAGCCCTGACAGCGGCAGCTTTTTACGTCGTGGCCGATATGGACGGTGTTCATGACGTTGGTGTTTTGCCGGATGAAACATGACTGGCAAACGCCGTCCATGGACATCTCGGCGATGGGATCGCCCTTGGTCCGCTTGAGCGCCATGTCGTAGGCCTGATACGCGCCCATGTCGATGGCCTCGACCCGTTTCACCGCGTCCTTCCGCTCTTCCAGCATGGCGGCGTGGCGGGCCTTGATGCCGGCGATTTCTTCCTGGGCGTTGTTCCGGATGGTGGTGAGTTTGAGATCCTCCTCGCCGATGCGGTTGTGGCATTCGGCGACCTTTTCCCGGAGGGTATCCAGGTCCGTCATGTTCGAGAGGACGGAGGATTCGTGATCGTCGACGCGGATTTTCAAATCCTTGATGCGGTCGGTGACGATGCGGAATTCCCGCTGGTTTTTGATGTTCTTGAGCTTCCGCTCCTGATCGGCGACTTCGGCCTCGGCGGTGCGGATTTCCATGTTGAGGCGGTCGGCGGCGAAGGCCTTTTCCTTGATCGCCTCCTCGACCTTCCGCGCCTGTTCCCGGGCGTTTTCGAGAACTTCCTCCTGGGCCGCCACCTCCCGCGTCACCTCCTGCAGGCGGAGTTTTCCCCGGACTATTCGCCGGTCAATCCCGTTCAAATAAAGCATCGCCTGAATCAAGTCACTCATATGCAGTTCTCCCGCTCATTTTTTTCTTATATGAAAATTGATGGGCGGAGGATAAGCCCCCGCCCATGTGAACACTAATATTTATTCCCGCATACTGACGCCCATTGCCCGGAGCTCCTGTTTCATGTCCCGGGGCGAGCGGCCGTCGATGTGCGCCATGGACGCGATAAGGGCCGCGTCGGCGCGTCCAACCGTGAGCGCGTCTCGGAGGTGTTCAATTTGTCCGGCCCCGCCCGACGCCACCACCGGCACCGGCACCGCCTCCGCCACCCGCCGGGTGATAGGGAGATCGTATCCGTCGCGGGCGCCGTCGGCGTCGATGGAATTGAGGCAGATTTCTCCGGCGCCGAGATCCACCGCCCGTTTGGCCCAGTCGATGACGTCCAGGCCGGTCGGCGTGCGGCCGCCGTGGATGACCACCTCGCAGCCACTGGGGAACCGGGCGTCGCCCGGCCGCTGCTTCGAATCAAGCCCGAGAACGATGCACTGGTTCCCGAACTCCCTGGCGCCGTCCCGGATGATGTCCGGGTTTTTCACCGCCAGACTGTTTAACGACACCTTGTCCGCCCCGGCCAGCAAGGCCGACCGCATATCGGCGATGGAGCCGAGGCCACCGCCGACGGTGAACGGGATGAATATTTCCGCCGCCACCTTCCGGACGACGTCGATGTCGATGGGGCGTCCTTCGGCCGAAGCGGTGATGTCGTAAAACACCATCTCGTCGACGCCTTCCTCGTAATACTTCCGCGCCAGCCCCACCGGATCGCCAATGTCCCGGTTGCCGACGAATTTCACCCCTTTCGTGACCATGCCGTCCCGGATGTCCAGGCAGATAATGAGCCGTTTCATCAGCATGATGCACCGTCCCAGCCGAGGAATCTCGCCAGAATGTCCAGCCCCGCCGGACCGCTCTTTTCCGGATGGAACTGCGTCGCGAACAGGGAACCGCGTCCGGCGATGGCGGTGAAGTTTCCGCCCGCGTATTCGGCGTAGCCGTAGACGACGCCGGCGTCCCGCCCGGGTGCGGCGGCGCCGTGGCGGACAGCCGCGTCGTCCCAGGCCGGTTCGACATAATAGGAATGGACAAAATAGAAATCCGCTCCGTCGACAGTGTCGGCCAGGAGCGGGTGTTTCCGGGGGAACGTCACCCGGTTCCAGCCCATGTGCGGCACTTTTTCGGACGGGTCGGTCGGCTCGAACTTTCGCACCGTGCCGGGGAGGAGCTGGACCGCATCGACGCCGCCGTCCTCTTCCGACCGGTCGAAGACGAGTTGCATGCCGATACAGATGGCGAGGACCGGTTTTCCCGCCGCCACCGCCTCGTGGAGGACGGTGTCAAAGCCCCGCGCCCGCAGGTTCCGCATGCACTGGCCGGCACTGCCGACGCCGGGGAAGACTATCCGGTCCGCCCGCCGCGCCGCTTCCGCGTCCCGGACAAATTCCGGTGCGCCGCCGACGTGCCGGATGGCGAGTCGGACGCTTTCTATGTTACCGGCGTCGTAATCGAGAATCGCGAGCATTGGGTACAGGTTCCGTTTGAGATCGATACTTCTGTAAAAAAGAATGAGAGTGAGTCCGCGCCCGCCTACGCCTCCGGCGGTCCGAGCATCTCGTCAAGAAGCTGTCCAACCGCCTTCGGATCGCCCTTCTTGTTAAGCGCTTTCATGACCTTGCCGAAAATGGCGTTCCGCACCGCCACCTTGCCGGCCTTGTACTCGTCCACCATCTTTTTCGCCTCGACAAGCACGGTGGCGATGGCTTCGCGGACAGCGTCGTCGTTCTGTTCGATAATGAGGTCTTCGGCTTTGGCGACCGCTTCCGGATCGCCGCCGTTCTTGTACAAGATGTCCAAAACCCGGCGGAAACCGTCGGCATTGATTTTCCCGCCCTCATGGAGGAGAACGGCGCCACGGAACGCCTCCGGCGTCAGCTTGGCCTCGTCCAGCGGGATGTTTGTCGAGTTGACGAGGGAAAAGACATCCTTGACGAGGCGCTTCGCCATGAGGACGGTCTTGTCCTGTTTGTCTCCGACAGCCACCCGGAGAAAGCCGAGGGCGTCGTTCCGGGACAGGGCCTCGATGTCCACGTCCGGCAGGCCCTTCTCGGACAGTTGGGCGATATACTGTTCGTAGGTCGCGGGCATGGTGTCGCGTTCGCCTTGCACCCATTCCGGGCTGATCCGCGCGGACGGCAGATCCGGCTCCGGGAAATAGCGGTAGTCATGGGCGTTTTCCTTGGACCGCTGCGGGAACGTCTTCTGGTTGACGTCGTCCCAGCCCATGGTCTGCTGGATAATCTTTCCGCCGGATTCGAGCACTTCCGCATGGCGCACCACTTCGTACTCGATGGCGGAGCGCATGTGGTTGAAGCCGGCCTGGTTCTTGATTTCGGTGCGGGTGCCGAGTTCCGTCGACCCGACCGGGGCGATGGAGACATTGGCCTCGACGCGCATTTCGCCGCGTTGCAGGCGGCAACGGGAAATCCCGTTGTAGACGAGGATGGCCCGGAGCTTCCGGACATACTCCTCCGCCTCCCGGCCGGAATGGAGCACCGGCTCGGTGACGATTTCCATCAAGGGCGTCGAACAGCGGTTGACGTCGATGAGGGTGGCGCCGTCCACGTGAGTCAACTTGGACGTGTCCTCTTCCAGATGGAGTCGACGGATGACGACCTTCTTTTCATTGCCGTCGTCGCCGGTGATGGTGAGGTGGCCCCATTCGCCAAGCGGCTGGACGTACTGGGAAATCTGGTAGCCCTTGACGAGATCCGGATAGATATAGTTCTTCCGCTCGAACCAGATGGTTTCGTTGATCTGGCAGTTCAACGCCAAGGCCGCCCGTATGCCGAGGCGGACCGCTTCCTTGTTGATAACGGGAAGCGCGCCCGGCAGGCCGAGGCAGACCGGACAGGTGGCGTGGTTGGGCGGAACGTCCTGTGGCGCGTTCAGGCACGAGCAGAACATCTTGGTCCGGGTCATGAGTTCGACGTGCACCTCGACGCCGACGGTGGTGACGTATTGTGTCGCGGCGGTCATTGTGCGGCCTCCGGTTCGGGTTTGGTCCAGGGTGCGTCGGGCAGGCGGGAATTCTGTTCCGCCACCCGGGCCAGGCGGTAAAGGATATTTTCACGGAACGGCGCCGCCATGGCCTGGGCGCCGACAGGCAGACCGCCAAGCACCCCGACCGGGAACGACAACGCCGGCAGGCTGGTGAGGTTGGCGGGCAGGGTAAAAATGTCCCCGAGGTAATTTTCAAGAACGCTCGTCTCGGCGCCGATTGCCCGGGGCGGCGTCGGCGCCACCGGCATGATGATGGCGTCGATGTCCTGGAAGAGCGCGGTCAGTTCCTTCGTGAACAACCGCCGCACCCGCGCCGCCTTGAGGTAATAAGCGTCGTAATAACCGGCGGACAACGCATACGACCCCATCATGATGCGGCGCTTCACTTCGTCGCCGAAGCCCTTCCCCCGCGTCTCGCCGTAGACCTGCCAGACATCGCCGTCCCCTTGGCGTTTTCCGTAGCGGACGCCGTCGTACCGGGCCATGTTGGCGGACGCTTCGCAGGAACAGATGATGTAATAGGCGGCGACGCCGTAATCAATCAGCGGAATCGTCACCTCGCGGATCTCGGCGCCGTTCTCCCGCATGATGTCGACAGCGCGGCGGAGCGCTCCCGCCACCACCGGCGACACCCCTTCCTTGTCGAGAAGGCTCGGGTCGTAACCGAAGCGGAGGCCCTTGACGCCGTCGTCAATACCGGCCATGCAGGCATCGGCAACGTCGGCCTGTTTTGCCGACGTGGAGTCCATCGGGTCGTGGCCGGAAATAATGTCCATAAGGAGGGCGTTGTCCCGGCCCGTCCTGGTGAGCGGTCCGATTTGATCCAGACTCGACGCCAAACTGCCCAGCCCGTAGCGGCTGACCCGGCCATAGGTCGGCTTCATGCCGACGAGGCCGCAGAACGAGGCCGGCTGGCGGATGGACCCGCCGGTGTCGGAGGCAAGGGCCGCGAGTGCGCCTCCGTAGGCGACGACGGCGGCGCTGCCACTGGACGAGCCGCCGGTGACCCGGGCCGGATTCCACGGGTTTTTCGTCGCGCCGTAGGCCGAGTTCTCGCCGGTGGCGCCCATGGCGAATTCGTCCATGTTGGTTTTCGCATGGACGACGGCGCCGGCGGCCTGGATTTTTGACACGACGGTGGCGTCGTAGGGCGGAATAAAGTTCTCGAGGATGCGGCTGCCGCAGGTGGAACGGAGGCCGCGCGTCATGATGTTGTCCTTGACGGCAAGCGGGACGCCGAAGAGGGCTTGGTCGGCGGCGGCCTCGTTTTTCCCGGCGGCGGCGCGGCGGGCGGCTGAGTCGTCCCTGGTGAGGACGGCGTTGATGACCGGTTCGAACCGGTCCATCCGCTGAATGGACGCCTCCACCAGTTCAATCGGTCCGAAAGCGCCCTGGCGCACGCCGGCGACGGCGTCTTCGAGGGTTAATTGGGCAAATTCATCTGCATTCATGACTCGTCCCTGTCTGGCATGGGATGAAAGATTGTCGTAAGCGGCACCGGTGCGAAAACGTCCGGTCCGTGGCGCCGTCCCCGGTCAGGAGAAGATCGGTTTGGTGACAAACATCTCGACCTGACTATCGAACGCCCCGCCGGACATGGATTCAAGATTTTTCACCGGCAGGGACTCGCCGGGCACGTCTTCCCGGAGTTCGGCATAGCCGCCGATGCCGACCTCCATCGGGTCGACGCCGGAGACATCGACTTCGTCCAGGAGCCGGACATAGTCCAACACCGACGACATGTCCTCGGCCAAACGGGCCGCGTCTTCCGGGGATATGGTGATGCGGAGCATGTCCGCGAGGGCCTGCGTTTCTTTGGCGTCAATAAGCATCGGGAACGTCCTTTTCGCGTTATATAAGTGCCAGACCGCTTCTCCGTAACCTGCTATTCCTGGTCCGACTTCGCTGTAAGAGGAACAATTTTACCCGGACGGCCCGTCTCTTTCCATCAAAAATCCAACCGCGACCGGAATCTCGCAAAATCATCTGAAAGAACCGGCACCGGTCGGGGTAAGTGATGGGTGAAGAACCTGCCCGGGAAACGCCACCGGGACAAAAGGGAAAAAGCCATGTCAGCACGATCGCGAAGACTGCCAAGCCGCACCGTCCCCGACGCCGATGCCGGGGAGGTCAAGGCCTGCGTCCAGCCGGAAACCGTCGCCAAACGCGACCGGATAAGCCGCCAGGAAGCCAGGCTTATTGTGCTTGTCCTGTCCCTCCTCATCGTCTGGGTGCTGTCCGTCATGACGGCGGCGGCGGGCGAGGAAGGTCTGATGGCGTTACGCGGTCTCGGCGGCGGCATCGGCGCCAACCGGTTCACCCCGGCGCCAGAAGAAGTACCGGGGCCGACCCGCGCCTTCCGCGTTGCCAGTATCAATGATGCCAGTTATTCTCCGGTACCGTCCCCGGTCGTCACGACGGGAATGAAACCGGTTCAGTGGAAAAACGGCTGCGCCCGGACCAGAATCATGGTCGGCGGCGTCCCCCTGGAGCTGAACGGCTCCGACAGCTTTGGCCTGACCCCGCCGTTTGTAAGAACGGCCGAAACGGGCCAAAGTGATTTCCTTCGTCTGCTTTTGGCGGAGTTGTCCGGATAACGGCGCTCCGGAGCCATACCGGCTCCAGGCCGCGAGCGTCGGCACTTCCCGCATCCGGGTCAGTTCCGCCGATACCCGGGAGACACGGTTTCGGTTTGGCCACCGGCCGCGTCCGCCCGACAACGGTTCCACTCCTTTTCGCGAAGGGAAGGGAACCGGCTAAAACCGTCAACCCGAACCCAGCGAGCACAGCCAAACGGTGGCGCCGGGGCCGGAATGGGAAATGACTGCATCATTTCCCCTTTTGCGCCCCGCCGCCGTGTCGACGCCGACGGCAGCGCCTTCTGGGTTCGAGATGACGGTTTTTTTTACCCTGACGTTCGGCGCCGGGTGGATATTTCCGACTGACCCTGAAGACGGGGAAATCGGCCAAAAACTTCCACCAGTCCCGCCGTCCGTTCTGATATACTGTACTCGACCATTAACCGCGCCGGACCACCGCGTCCGGAAACGTGGTGGGGGAGGGATGCACAGGGAGAACCGAATGAAACGAAAAGCGCTCATCATCGGCGGCACCGGCACCATCAGCCTCGCCACCGCCCGGCTCCTGGCCGAACGGGACGAATGGGATCTCTACATTCTCAATCGCGGCAGCCGGGTCGAGGTGCTGCCGGAAGGCGTCCCGCTCCTCCAAGCTGACATCGCGGACGAGGACCGCGTCCAGGATCTCCTCGGCCCGCACCATTTCGACGTCGTCGTCGATTTCATCACCTACAAGCCGGACCAGGCCGAACGCGCCGTCCGCCTGTTCTCCGGCCGCTGTTACCAGTACATCTTCGTGTCCAGTTGCGCCACCTACGAAAAACCGGTCAAGCACCTGCCGATCCGTGAAGACACGCCGCAGAAAAACCCATTCTGGCAATACGCCCGCGATAAAATCGATTGCGAAAACGTCTTCCTGGACGCCTACCGCCGGGACGAACTGCCCCTCACCATCGTCCGCCCGAGCCACACCTATGACAACCGGAACATCCCGGTCGCCGTCCGTGGCGCCAACAGGTCGTGGCAGGTCGTCTGCCGGGCCAGGCAGCAAAACCGGTCATCATCCACGGCGACGGCAACACCTTCTGGACCCTGCCCCACGCCGCCGATTTCGCCGTCGGCATGGCCGGCCTCATGGGGAACCCGGGCGCCCTCGGCGAAGCGGTCAACCTCGTCTCCGACGATGTCATGACCTGGAACGAAATCCACCAGCACCTCGGCCGCGCCCTCGGCCTCGAACTGTGCACCGTCCATATCGCTTCGGGCACGCTGGCCAGGCACAACGAGGAATTGTACGGTTCCCTCCTTGGCGACAAGGCTCACAACCTCTATTTCGACAACTCGAAACTGCGTCGCCTGGTGCCCGAGTTCCAGACCCGCATCCGCTTCGCCCACGCGGTCCGGGACATAATCCGAACAATGGACGCCGACCCGACGCTCCAGCGCGAAGATCCCGAGTTCGACGCCTGGTGCGACGCCATGTGCGACCGTTACGCGACATAATTCCGGTGTGTATTGAAACCCGCAAAGCGCCGTGCCTTGCGGGTTTTACATAAAATCCTGGCCTTATAGTCCGGCATATACGTGAATGTCAACCTCATGAAGTCGGAAACGGTGTACTTTTTTCTTGATTCCGGTTAAAAACTGTAGTACTATACGTAAAGTGCCGATGTAGTAAGTAGATTGCGTCAAGAATAGGGGCAACATAAGCCCTATTATACTCACATGCTGTTAATCGTAGTCATGCCTTGGGGTTAACCAACCACACGATTGGTCACGCACCCCCCCTCCTCCGCTCTCGACTGATCTCGAACGGTCCTCCAGTCTCGGCCAACGCAACATGCTCTGATAATAGGGCTTATGATGCGTTTGGAAGAAATGGAGAAGAGAATGGGGAAGAACCGCAGAACAACATGGCGAGCATGGTTGTTGCTTGTCTGTATACTGGTTCCGTTCACCGCGCAACACGCAGCCGCGGCGAACCGGGAGGGATGGAGCGAGGATTTTCAATACGGATATGAGCATTATAGGTACCTCGTCAGTGATTCTCAGCAGGGCATCACTGAAACGAGTAAAATATTCAGTGCACCTGCACCAGCGCCGGGCGAGGTGAACGGTCGACAGTATTATTACATAATTGGGACGGAAACTCCTGGACAGGATTGGGAAAAAAGCGCGCCCGCTCCCTGGTACCGCGTTGAAGGTGATGTGACCCTGACCAACTCAACATACGACCAAGGCTCTGCCTGGGCGTATGTAAGAATTTATGACACAGAAGTCACAATCACCGGTTCTTTAAATCTGGCCCATGCGTTTGATTCCCTGACCACCATTCCTTTTTCACAGCAGCACTTCTTTCACGTCATGGGTAACAACTTTACAGTCGAAAACGATATAAACATTGGAAGCTCGGCGTCGATGGATTTGAGTTCAGGTGCTCCATTCCTTGGAGACATCCCTGCTGATTTGGAGGCCGTTGTAGGCGGTACGCTGAATATCGCCTCGGGCGGTCTTTTAAACTCCGTCAGCGCCGAACGAACAACAGCCAACATAACCACCGGGTCGCTGGTGATGAACGGGAAGGACAACACCGGAACTACCGGCAACGAATATAGTTATTACTCCCATATCTGGATGAATAATGGAACGGGCAGTTACTCCGAAAACGGCACGTTTGCCTTTGAAGTTATCAACGACGCTGTAATCGATCACGGTTATATAGAGATCAATACAGAGGTAGGCTCGTTTACCGTGGGCGGCAACACCACGATGACCAACAGCGTCTTGAGAGTTGGTACCCTCATTGTACAGGATTCAAATGCGGCCTATGATTTCGATCTTTCCTTTGGAGGCGACCTCTCCCTGACCGCAAGTAAAATTTCCAGTAACAATAAGGAATTCTCCTTTACGGTTGGTGGCGCGATGACCCTCGCGGACGAGTCCGATATCGATTTTCGTCAACTCGTCGAAGACTTCACCGTCGGCGGCGATGTGTCCCTCACCAACCAGTCGGAACTGTACCTGCGGGGCACCGATTACAACATCATGATCGGTGGTGACATGAGCCTGGACGCCTCGAAGTTCGACGCCATTGCCGACGCGATGACCATCGACGGCGGACTCTCGCTCCTGAACAATTCGGAGTTCAAGCTGGAAGGCGACCTGACTGTCAATGGCACATTGACCATAAGCGGCGATTCCAAATTCTCCGGCATAACCAGCGACAGCACCCTTACCTTCCGGGACGACGTCACGGTCACGGATACCACCTGGAATCTCGAGGGAACCGTCGTCATCGCCGATGATGCGGGAGTGGCGAAGAATATCTATTTGACCGGCGCCAGCATTCTCGCGAACGGTCCACAGTATTACTCAACCTTCCAATCCCTGACCGCCGATACGGTGTTTATTCAGGACGCTTCAAGGTTGGACGTTTGGAGAGACTTTGACGCGGAAAACACCAGCTTCGTCTTTGACACCACGGCGTACAACTCGCTGAACTCCAACGTGACGATGAACGATCTCGAAATCAAGAATGGCACCATCGTCTTCGCAGGCGATACGTCCACCATTACCGGCGACACCGTTATCGGCGGAGCGCAGTCCACAGAGGCAATCCTCACCAACCATTCCTATCAGGAGTAACTGGTCTTTAACGGCGATGTCACGGTCAAGGACAATGGTTTCCTCCGCTTGAAAAACGACGATGGATGGGGTTCCTTGTATAACGCGGCGTCCTTCGCCAACGGCCTGACCCTGGACGGCGGCGCCATCCAGGCCCTGGACAACTACAGCTACCTGACCGCCGCAGCCGGTAAGCAACTGACCATCGGCGCTTCGGATAACAGCCGGATTCTCCTGACCAGTGAACTAACGTATTCGTCCAACCCGATAGACCTTGGCGTCCGTATCGACATGCCCATCGTCTTCACCGCGAACAGCGGCACCCTGACCGCCGATTACTCCCTTCAGTACGACAATCCGGGCGTCCTCGAAATTTGGGCCGACAGCCTCGTCATGGACGGCGGCGAATTTTACATCAACGAAGACATCGACCTCGTCATCGACAAGGGCATCACCGTCAATTCCGGCGCCAAGCTGTTCAGTCAGGCCCTTTACGTCGGTGAAGACCTGGTGGTGAATAGCGGCGGCGTCATCGGCACCCGTGACCGGGCCCTGAACCAGGCGCGTTTTTCCGCCAACGGCAGCATCCTCTTCAAGAGCGGCAGCTCCCTCATGATCGGCACCGCCGGCGCGGCCGGCGACCGGCTGGGACAGGTGGCGCTCGGGACCAACGCGTCCTTCGAACAGGGCTTCAAGGTCGCCTTGAGTATCGAAGCGGAAGATGTCGCCCGGGCCACCGAGGTCGGCGACCTTACCGCCGCCTCGCCCAAGGTGGTGGACGAACTTGCCAGCGGCCTCGGCGACACCCTGACCAACCTCGTGCACGAAACAGTCGCCGGCAAGTACAACTTCGCCTACGACGACACCATCGCCGGCGGCGCCATCTATTACACCGGCTTCGGCGAGTCTGGAGAAGATCCAGATCCGGGTCCAGGCCCCGGTCCCGGCC
>JAJBTL010000144.1:0-24883 GCA_020860865.1 Planctomycetota bacterium
CATGGCCCGTTGGAAGACGGATCCGAGGCCGATGGCGTCGAGGAGGAGGAGTTCGTCCATGTTGCCGGCGGAACTGACAACGGAATTCAGGCGGACCTTGAGGTTGGCGACGGAATTGCGGATTGCTTCGGGTTCGAGGAGCTGGCGGACGCGGGGGATTTCTTCCTCGTCCATGAGGAGCAGGCCGAAATCGGGAAGCGCTTCGTACAGGAGATAATCGCGGTCTTCCGGGCGGAACTTCCGGGCGAAAGCGCCCCGGATCTGTTCGTTGGCGGCGACGCGGTCGACAATCGCGTCAGCCACCCGGCCGGCGGTTTCGATGTATTTGGCCCGGGCCAGGCGGCGTTCTTCCCGGGCGGCGTCCGAGGCGAGGCGCGGGTTTTGCCGGATCATCGCCTCGGTCGGCTCGCGCTCCTGGGCATTGCCGAGATGGAAAACGACCACAGCCTCGTCCACCGAGTCGAAGTCGACCACGGCGCGGGTGAAGTCGCGGGCGGCGCCAACATCCTGCGGCAACATGGCGGCAATGTCGAACGGCGCATGGAGGCCGCCCCGGAAATAACTGACAATCGGCGGCAGCCAGGACAACACGGTGAGTATCACCGCAACCCATAATACCAACCCGTAACGGTGGCAGGCCAGCCCCGCGATTTTTCGGAGAATTCGTTTCTGCATGGGATACAAACGCCTTGGAATTGCTATGAACACCGGGAAAACCGCCTGGCCGGTTATCCGCCACGACGATCCGACCCCTGGTCCTCTGGAATGCGGAAGCTACTTTCCCCTCGAACCGGTCACCCGGCGGCCTGGTGGACCGATCACACGGTGACTCCACGTCGCCTTCCGGCTGGACAACGACGACCCGAGCGGATCGTCCATCGGCGCAACCACCGAGCCGCGCGCGACCTACAGCGGCGACGGCGCCGTCGGTTCACGCGGCCGGGCGGCGACGGGTTCGTCGCCAATGTCCATCTCCGCCTCCTGGAGGGGGCGGTACTGGGTGTCGGCCGAGGCGGCGATGTCGAAGTCTTCGTCATGCACCCGAGCGTTCGGGTCGATTTGCTTGAACTGCATTTCCATCGACCGACGTTCACGCGGCCAACTGAATGCCATCAGGTACGGGAAAACCGATTTACTTTCGGTGACATTGTCGCCGCGCCGTCCCCGGGACAAGGACCGGTAATCGTCGAACCGCTTGACAAAGACCGGCTTGCCTTCGCGGTCGAGTTGGGCGATGGAGGTGATCATGCCGTGCCGTTTCGAAATGGCGACGCGGAGGCGCGGCCGGCCTTTCGCCACATCCTCGTCGAGGACGATGACGTTTTTCGCGTTGACATCGTCGGCATAACGCCAACGCTTGGCCAGGAGATAGGTTTCCGGCCGAAGCATCTGCTGGAGCACCTCTTCCGGATCAAAGCGGAAAGCGAAGTTTTGCAGTTCGTTGACCTTGCCGTGGTACAGGGTCTTCTGGGTGGGGACATAAAAACCGATATCGTCGCCAAGCATGACAACGTCGAAGGCCTGGATGGCGCCGGCCAGTTTGTCCGCTTTGATGCGAAGGCGGGACGAATCGTCGGCGACGACGTCGGCGTTGACGGTGAGGCCGAACTTGGTCGGCTGGTCGACAATGCGCATCACGCCCTTGCCGGCGAGGCTGGATAGGGTGGTCCGGGTCTCCACCGCCTCCTGAACGAGGACGTTCGGGTTGGCATTCTGGTCGACCGGACTGCCACTGGCGGTCCGACTACGATCGCCGCAGCCGGAAAGGATGAGCAGCACTGCGGCGGAGGCCGCCAGTAGTATAGTTTTTGGCATAGTAAGTCCTTGTCCTGCACCCTCTTACACTACCCAAGAGCCGGGTCGGCAGAAATGGGCATCCCCTATGGAAAGGCCCAGTGTACCGGCTTTTGCCATTTCCACAAGCATTTTCCGGGCGATTGTCCCCTGCCCCGGACCATACACGTGATGTCGCTCCCGGTCGTCTAGTCCTCGAAGCGTTCCTCGTGAACAGACGCTCGAATTGACGTGTCGCCGGCCGGGTTGCCGCCCTTCCAGGCGACATTAATAAGGAGATCGCCGCCGTCGATGCCGAAATCCTTGTACTGTCGGGTTTCGAGGCTTTGGAAACCGGCCATCCGGGTGACATCCTTCCAGTGGGTCCAGGTCCAATAGGCCGGGCGACGGAGGGTGGTCGATTCGAGCCGCGACTCGCCGTTTTCCTCGCTGACATAGAGGAAGCGTTCGTCAATATAGTCCGCCGCCTTGTACCGGAGGTTGACAAGGGCGCAGGTGACCCGCCCTTCCCGGTTGAACCATTCGACGCTTTCGGCCGGCTTGATTTTCCATTCCCTCTCCACCCGTTCGGCCGGGCCGGAAGTGGGCGGTTCGTTCTCGGTGGCGCCGACGAACATGAGGAAACCGCCGGGCTGGAGGGCGTGGTAGAGGCCGACAAGGGCGATGCCGAGGTGGTCCCAGGACGGCTCCAAATTGAGGCCGGTAACGAGGATGCCGTCGAAATGGTGCGGCATGTTTTTCGGAAGTTCGTTCCAGGAGGAGCGGAAGAAGGTGACGGGCGAATTTTCGTCGCGGGCGAGTTCGCGGGCATGGGTGATGGCGGTGCCGGACACGTCGGACCCGAGGACATTCAGGCCCTTTTCCGCCAACAGAATGGCCCGGCGGCCAAGGCCGCACGATGCGTCGAGGACGACTTTGGCGTCGATGGAATTGGCCAGATCGCCAAAAGCGCGGGCCGGACCGCCGCCGGCGCCACTGATGTGGGCGCGGAACCCCTGGCGCCATTTTTCCCGCCGGAACCTTTCCCAGCGGTGGATGAGATCCCAGTCGGTCATGGACCCGGGGTCTTCGATTGACATGCCGTCTCCCTCCCTATCGTGGCCGGCGGATTGCATAAGCGTTTTAAATAGAATGTGAGCCTTCCTCCGCGCTTTTCGGTTTATTCAATACTAACCGTAAAACGCAGTAAGAAACAATCTCTATTTTAAAAGCGCTAGCGACACAATGATACGGCATCGGGACGTAATTTTCTATCGAAAAGTATCGTCCGGCACTAATCGGCCAGATAACTCCCCGTCGTATTTATGTCTCATAACTGAACGTCGTCACGCGGCAAATCCGCGTGAACAGTCCCGGGATGGATCGCGGCCGACCGTGAGGCTACGTTTACCAGTCCGGTAAAAAGTCGGTCTCGACGCGATATACTTCGTCAAAAATGCCTCTCGCCGTATTTTCCGCCCTTACTACCGGGCAAAAAAGAAGGCTGCCGGCATTTTTTCCTCGTCTATCACGCCGATCCAGACTTTTTAACGAACTGTTTACGGGTGGACACCCGGGACGTCGATGCCCATCGTTTCCGGAAGGCCGAGCATGCAATTCAGGTTCTGGGCGGCCGAACCGGCCTGGCCCTTCACCAGGTTGTCGATATGGCTGACGACACGGAAGAGGCCGGTCCGCTCGTCCGCCGCCACGGTGAGGAGACAGCGGTTCGATCCGCGGACGTCGTTTGTCGAAGCGGCCTGGGAGCCGTCTTTGACCAGGACGAAGCGTTCGCCGGCGTAGGTCTCCCGGTAGCAGTCGAGAAGTTCTTTCTGGGTCGCGCCCGGCGCGAGGCGGCCGTAGAGGCAACTCATGATGCCCCGGCACATCGGTACCACCTGCGGCGTGAAGGAGACGCGGATATCCTTGCCGCCGCTGGCGAGGCCGAGTTCGCGTTCGATTTCCATAACGTGCTGGTGGCCGGTGAGGCGGTAGGCGCCCATATTATCGTAGCGTTCCGGGTAGTGGTGCGCCTGGGTCGGCTTTTTTCCGGCGCCGGAAATCCCCGACTTGCAGTCGCAGACCAGGCCGACCAGGTCGACAAGGCCGTGCTTGACCGCCGGGTAGAGGCCGAGGGTGCAGGAGACTGCGAAGCAGCCGGGGTTGCCGACAAGGCGGGAGGCGGCGATGTCGGTCCGGTGCAGTTCCGTCAAGCCGTACACGGCCTGCGGCAGGAGGTCCGGGGCCTTGTGGACCGGGTCCTTGCCGATGCGGGTGGCGTATTCGGCATAGAGGTCTTTCGTGTTGAACCGGTAGTCGCCGGAATAATCGAGGAAGCGGCCGCCGGCCTTGATGATTTCGGGCGCCCGCAGTTGTCCGACGCCGTCCGGAGTCGAGCAGACAACGACATCGGCCGGGGCGTCCCGGAATTCGGGCGAATCGGCGTCGAGAATAGGGAGGTCGCAGTAGCCCTCGAGATAGGGCCAGACGGCTGACAAGGGATTCCCGATATCCTGGGTGGCGGCGACGGCGCTGAGGGTCAGTTCCGGGTGGCGGAGAATGATTTCGATAAGGCCGAGTCCACCATAACCGGTGGCGCCAATGATTTTGACCGTGGGCATCCTGTCCTGTCCTTCTTGGGTATATGTATTATGTATGTGGTGGCGACGGCTCCGTCGTCCAGAGGGTGCGACGCGAACGCGCGACGGTTATCCGTTCCCGGAGGTTTCCGCGTCGTCGTCCGATTCGTCCGATTCGTCGGAGTCATCATCGTCCGGAATGCTGTCCGCGTCGATGTCGTCCACATCGGCGTCCAGGTCGTCCGAGTAATCTTCGTTGTCGAAGTCGTCGTCCTCTTCGTCGTCATAGTCGTCGTACTCGACCGGTCCGGGCGGCGGCGCGTCCTTGACCCGATCGCGCCATTCCACCGTCGGGGCGTCGCTCCACAGGTCTTCAAGACGGTAGAACTCGCGGGCCTCGCGGTCGAACAGGTGGACGAGAACGTCGCCGAAATCGGCCAGCACCCAGATCGTTTCCCGGGCCGGCTGGTTGAGGCGTTTGCCGCCGCTCTTGGCGAGTACCCGTTCGACATTCCGGGCAATGCCCCGGATGCGGCTCAGGCTCGACGCCGAGGCGATGACGAAAAAGTCGGCATAATCCACCAATTTCCGGAGATCGAGGATGATGATGTCTTCCCCGCGCTGCTCGTGGATGGCGACGGCGGCCTGGATGGCCAGTTCCCGGTTCTTTTCTTCAATGTCCTTGTTGGTTTTCTTTTTCATGCCTGTTCCGTGTCAGGCCGTCTCCCGGTGGCCGGCCGATGTCCGGCTACAGCGAGTACGGCGTAATCTCCCTCTGGATAAACTTCTGCTTGAGGAAATTCAGGGTCTTCAGATGAATCTGGCACACCCGGCTTTCCGACAACCCGAGAACCTCGCCGATTTCCTTGAGGTTCAGGTTTTCGTAATAGTACAGGATAAGGACCTTTTTTTCATCATCGGAAAGGCCCTTCATCGCCACTTCCTTGATTTCCTGACGGGTCAGTTCGGTTAACGGGTCCGGCGCCCGGGTGTCCGGGAGCATTTCAATCGGGCCTATGTCGTTGTCGTCGTTCTCGTCCCACTTCCGGTCGAGGGAGACCATGGACTTGATTTGCACGTCCCGCATGAGGTCGGCATAGGCCGGTTCGTCGAGGCCGAGGTGCTCGGCCAGTTCGTCGTCGTGGGCGGCGCGGCCGAGTTTGACCTCCAGTTCTTCGCGGGCCCGCTTGACCTGGTTGACCTTCTGCCGCAGTTGCCGGGACGGCCAGTCGAGGCGACGGAGTTCGTCGAAGATAGCGCCGTTGATGCGGCGGTTGCAGTAGGTGGAGAATTTCACCCCTTCGGCCGGATTGAACTTCCGGATGGCGTCAAGGAGGCCGAGATTGCCGTAGCTGATAAGATCCTGGACGTCGAGATAGGTCGGAAACTTTTTCGACATCCGGTGCGCGGCGTCGAACACCAGCGGGAGGTAGTTCTCGATAAGCCGCTCCCGGGCGTCCGAGTCCTCGGTCTCGGTGTACCGGGTCCACAAGGCCGCTTCCTCCTCGTCGGTCAATGGCGGCGGCGGAACAAAGTCGTCTACATAATCATTCATAACCCAAACCTCCCATGCAAGGCGTCCGGAGGACGCACGAAATATTCAGTCTTCCTTGTACCACTCGGCGGACCGGGCCGGTCAGGAACCACTCAGGCGCCCGGCGCGGCCGGGGCGGTCGCCGACTCCTCTCCCCGCACCGCGTCCGACACCGCCATGTCCATGTTGACGATGCGGTCGTAGGTGGTTTTGGCGCGGAACTTCCGCTCCATGTCGCGGCTCCGGCTCTCGGCCAGAACTTCCTGGACGAGGGCAATGCCCAAGGTGGCGACGAACAGCCCGAGGAGAAAAAACGCCGCCGCCAGATAAATGCCGATTTCCCAGGCCTTCTCCGCCGTCATCGGCTGGATTTCCCCCTTTTCCGGGAGAAAGCAGAAATAAAGCCAGTTGGCCAGGAACACCAACACGCCAAGGACGGAAAAGAAACCCGCCATCTTTTTCGCCATCATGTGACGCTAGTCTCCCCATTCCCGTCGGCCTCCGCTTCGATACGGCGGCGGCCGAGAACCAGTTCGGCCAGGGACGCCGCTTCCGCCTGCTCGATGGGCCGGTTGTAATCGGGGCCGGTCGTCAGGTAACTGAAGCCGACGTCGAGATCGGACCCGAGGTTGACAATGGCGCCGAATTTGGAGCATTCGTCCAGCTTCGACAGGAGTATCCGGTTGAAGCCGGTCGGACGGTACTCCGCGACCGTGTCCCGGAGGAAATCCTCCGCGCTGTTGCCGGCCAGGAGGAGATGAATTTCGTCCGCTCCGGCCGCTTCCAGGATGGCCTGGAGACGGCGGATATCGGCGCCGTCCTGCGGCGACCGGCCGCCGGTGTCTATGAGGACGACGTCGCGGCCGGACATGGATTTCACCACGTCCCGGATTTCCCCCGGCTCGGTGGCGGTCGAGACGCTGACGCCGAGCATGCGGCCGAGGTTGTTTATCTGCCCGTCTGCGCCGGGGCGGCGGAGATCTTCATTTATAAGGCCAATCGACTTGCCCCGGTGCATGGCGAAGTGGATGGCCAGTTTGACGACGCTTGTCGACTTGCCGACGCCGGACGGCCCGACGAGGGCGATGACGACGGGCTTTCCCTCCTCGAGAAGCACCGGTCCGGCGCACGGGAGGCGGCGAGCCACCGCGTCCCGGATAAGCCGCTCAAGTTCCGGCCCGTCCGTGGCGCCGGGACGGTCGCGTTCAATTTCCTCGACAATCGCCCGGCTCACCTCTTCGGACATCCGCGCCTGAATGAGGCGGCGGTGGTGTTCGAGAAGGACCGGCGACGCCGCCGGCATGCCGCCACGGGCCTGAAGGGCGATGATGTCGCTCATCCGGGCGAAAGCTTCGGCATATTCCCGACGTGTCGCCTGGAGTTCCTTTTGGAATTCGTCCAGCCGGCCGGCAATGCCGGCGGTGGTCTCGCCGACCTGGACATACGGCGCCGCCGCCGCCGCCATCGCCGCCCTGGCCGAGGGCGAATGTTTTTCCGCGCCTTCCAGCGCCTTCGTGTAGGACCGGAGGAGCGGGTTTTCCTTCCCCGGTTCACGCTGGCGGGCGGCCGGCGGGTCGATGGGGCCGGGCGCCACTTCCAGTTCGACCGCCAGGGTGTCGCCGCCGAGTTTCCCCGTCATGAACTTGCTGAAAAGCGTTTTTTCCTTCACGTCACGGCGACTGACAATGGAAAAATCGGCACCCATTATCATCTTCGCCTTGGCCACGGCTTCCGTGTAGGTCGGGGCTTTGATGATTTGGGTTTTCGCGTGTTTCGCCATTGGGTCAATATCTCTTCGTCGTGGTCCGTGAGTCGAAAATTGTACTGTTATTCACACTGTTTCTTAATTGAGGTCCGCCTTCACCATGCCGACGGAAACCGGTTCGTAATCCTGCAAAACTTCGTTAAAGGACATCACCGTCAGCATCGGCAGCCTGGCCATCGTCAGCCGCTTGACGTGGAGGCGGATCTGCGGGCTAACGAGGAGGAGCGGGTTGTTGCCGCCCTGGACCTGGCGCTGCACCTCGGTGGAAATAGCCTCGACAAGCTTGGCCTGGGCCGGGCCGTGCAGGGTAATGAAGGAGCCGGCCTCGGTGTGCTCGATACGCTGCTGGAGCTGTTCCTCGAGCCGGGGGTCCATCGTGACGACGTTCAGCTTGTGCGTGCCGGGAACGGCGTATTCGTTGTAGAGCCAGCGTTTCAGGCCGTTCCGGGCGAATTCGGTAAGGATATCCGGATCTTTTGTCCGGCGGCCGACATCGCCAAGCACTTCGAGAATGCTGCCAAGATTCCGGATAGAGACCTTTTCCTGGAGAAGGTTCTGGAGAACCTTCTGGATTTCGCCGACCGAAAGAATGCCGGGGACGACCTCCTCCACCGTGCCGGGGGAGTATTCCTTGACGGCCTCGAGGAGCTTCCGGACTTCGTCCTTTGTCAGAAGTTCGGCGGCGCGGGAACGGATGACCTCTGTCAGGTGGGTCGCGACCACCGTCTCCGCGTCGACGACGGTATAGCCGACGCGTTCGGCGTATTCGCGGCTCGAGGCGTAGATCCACACCGCCGGCATGCCGAAGGCCGGTTCCACCGTTTCCTCGCCGTCGAGGCGTTCCGTCGTGGCACCGGAGTCGATGGCCATGAACTTGTCCGCTTCGGCCGTGCCCCGGGCGACCGGCGCGCCGTGGATTTTGACGAGGTATTCGTTGGCTTCGAGTTGGATGTTGTCCCGAATGCGGATCGGCGGGACGATGATGCCGAGTTCGAGGGCGAGTTGCTGGCGGATCATCTGGACCCGGGCAAGGAGGCCGCCGCCGCCGGACTGTTGGGTGTCGACGAGCGGGACGACGCCGTACCCGACTTCCAGTTCCATGGCGTCGACCTTGAGGAGGTTTTCGACCTTGTCCGCCGCCGGCGCCTGCTGCTGCGCCTCTTCTTCGACTTTCCGCTGTTCCTCGGCGCGCTCCCGCGCTTCCACCACCGCCGCCGACATTGTCCGCCGGGCGACAAACCACATGGCGCCGGCGATGACGGCGACGGTGAGAATCGGCACCGGCGGGAACGGCGTAAGCCCGAGAAGCCCGGACAGGCCGAGTATGAAGAGGAGGACCGAGGCGGCGGCAATGGCCTTTTCCTGGCCGAAGAACTGGCCGAGGAGTTCGGTGCCGAATTCGGTGCGGCCGGCCGAACGGGTGACGAGGAGGCCGGAACCGACGGAGATCATCAGGGCCGGAATCTGCGAGACAAGGCCGTCCCCGATCGTCAGGACGGTGAAGACCTGGGCGGCGTTGATGAACTCCATGCCGTTAATAAAGACGCCAATGATGAAGCCGATGACGATGTTGATGCCGGTGATGATGATGCCGGCCATGGTGTCGCCCTGGACGAACTTCGACGCACCGTCCATGGCGCCGTAAAAGTCGGCGAGCTGCTGGACTTCGGCGCGGCGGCGTTTGGCTTCCTGTTCGTCGATAAGGCCGGAGTTGAGGTCGGCGTCGATGGCCATTTGTTTGCCGGGCATGGCGTCGAGGGTGAACCGGGCCGCCACTTCGGCGATACGGGTGGCGCCCTTCGTGATGACCATAACCTGGATAATCATGAGGATAACGAAAATCGTAAAGCCGACGGCGAGGGAACTGAGGCTGTTGATGCCGTCGACGCTGCCGCCGCCGCCGACAAAGGCGCCAAACGTGGCGATAAGGTGGCCGGCGGCGTTGATGCCTTCCTGCCCGCGACCGAGAATGAGCCGGGTGGATGAAATGTTCAGGCCGAGGCGGTAGAGGGGGAGCATGAGGAGGAGCGACGGAAACGTGCTGAACTGGAGCGGCTGGTCGACGAAAATAGTCACCATGAGGAGGATGAGGGCGAAGAGGATGTTGAGGGCGAGGGCGACGTCCATGACGAACGGGGGCATCGGCACCAGCATGCAGGCGAGCGCCGCCAGCACGAAGATAGACAACAAGATGTTCTTGTTGCCCTTGGCCAAAAGGATGTCCTGGGCCTTGTTCGCCCATTTCATCAGTGGATTGCCCCGCGACGCCACTGCGCTCATTCACACTCCCCGGATGCTTCGTTAACTTTCCTGGTACCATTTCCCATGACAAAAACCGCTCACCACCTCCCGCTCACCGGCGCCTACGCCGCCGACGGATCGAGGGGCGCGTCCTGAATGTACATGCTCTTCTGTTTCGCCCGGTAGACCTGGGCGAGGATTTCCGCCACCGCCGCGTATAGTTCGGGCGGGATGGCGTCGCCAATTTCCACCTTGGCGTACAGCTCCCGGGCCAGGGGCGGGTTTTCGATTAACATGACGCCGGACTCCCGCGCCAGATCGATAATCCGAAACGCCATATGGTCCTTCCCCTTCGCCACCACTTCCGGCGCCTGCATGTCCGGCTTGTAGCGGATGGCGACGGCGTAGTGGGTCGGGTTCCTGACGACGACTTCGGCCTGCGGCACTTCCGACATCATGCGCTGCTGGGCCATTTCCTGGGCCTTTTGCCGGCGCTTCTGCTTGACCATCGGGTCGCCTTCCATCTGCTTGAACTCTTCCTTTATTTCCTGCTTCGTCATCTTGATGTCTTTGTTGTGCTTCCACTTCTGGTAGCTGAAATCGGCGAAGCCAAGGACCATCAGGAGAATCGCCAGGGTCTGGCCGAGGCCGAGGACCTTGTCCGTCATGTTGATGAACATGCCGCCGATGTCCATGTCGACCATCGTCATGACGTTTTCCGCCTCGAGAATGGTCGACCACCAGGCGACGCCCATGATGACGGCCAACTTCGCCACGTTCATGACAAGCATGACCAGGTTCTTGACAGAAAACATCCGTTTCAAACCGGACACCGGATTCAATTTCGTCGGGTCGAACTTTAAGGGCTCCGTCGTGATAATCCAGCCCACCTGGTAGTAGTGCACAAGGTACGCCACAATGAACATCATGAGGAGGAACGGCCCGAGGAACAGGAGGAGCCAGAGCATCCAGTCGATGGCGTAGGGGATAATCTCCTTTTTCTCCGGAATCTCCAGAACCGGCAGATCCCGGTAGAGCATTTTCTCGAAAAAAATCACCATATGGTGGGCCAGGTACGGCCCGAGGTATTTCAAAATCGACACGGCCGCGAGGAACAGCATCGCCGCCGCCAGATCCTTCGACTTCGGGATGTTGCCTTTTTTTCTGGCGTCCCGTTTCTTTTTCTCGGTAGGTTCTTCGGTTTTTTCTTCGCCGCCGGAAGCCATCCGTTATCTCCCGGCCGCTTCTTTCCCGGCCTCGCCCATGAACCGCACCATTTCCGACAAATCCTGCAACATGTTCCCGACCGCGCCCTCCGGCATCACCTAGAGGTTGAACGACCACTCGACCGGTACGACGGCAGCGCAGATGGCCGGATAAATGAACACCAGCATGCAGAGGCCGAGAATAACCCGGAGCGGCATGCCGAGAACCTGGATGTTCATCTGCGGCATCGTCTTCGTGACAAACCCCTCGACGACAGAATTCATCAGCATGATCATCATGATGGGGAGCGCCATCCGGGCGCCGAGGGCGATAAGTTCCGTCGCCTGGTGCGTGCCCATCATGAGGACCGGATGGTTGAAATTCACCTCCGGAATCATGGCGCCGATGCCGACCCACTCGTAGCTTTTCGCCAGAATGTAAATCAGTATCAGGTGCAAGTTCGTCGTTAAAAATAGCATCAGGGCCATATACATGTTGATGAACCTGAGCATCGGCACTTCAATCCCGGACTGCGGATCGACGACGTTGGCCATGGAAAAACCAATTTGCTGCCCGGCCAGTTCACCCGCCATCTGCACGCCGGTGAAGATCAAGGACGACAGGTAGCAGATGGCCAGCCCGAGGGAAAATTCCTGCCCGGCCAACAGGGCCAGTTGCACCATGTCCATGTACTCGGGGACAACCGCCGTTTGGCTGGCCGTCCCGACAAGAAGGAGCGGGAACAGCGCCGCCAAGTAGATCCGGGACTGGGTGAAAAACACCTCGGAACTGAAGAACGGCGAAAACATCACGAGGCAGCCGCAACGGAGGAGGACGAGGACATACGTGAGAAATGCCGAAAGCATTTCGTTCGTCATGTACATGTCTTCGCTCATTGGCGCCGTTCCCCGTTACCCTTGTCCCTTTCCCGTCGTTGCCGTACACCGCCGCCACGTGGCATCAGTAATAACTTGAAAACATCGCCATGCATTCCTCGTAGTAGGCGGTCATGAACTCGATAAGCCACGGCATGGCGAGGCAAACGACGCCGACCACGGCGATAAGCTTCGGCACGAACGTCAGCGTCATTTCCTGGATACTGGTGACGGTCTGGATAAGGGAAATCGCCACACCCACCACCAGCGCCGTCAACAAGGTCGGCATCGACAAGACGAGGCAGGCCCAGAACAGCTGCTGGCCGACATCGATAACGTCCTGCGTAGTCGGAATCATGTTTCCGTCGTCCTTAAAAATGACATGTCCACCAAACAACGCCTAGTGAATCAGACCCATGTTTGTCCCGGTCGCCACCGGGACGATAAGGCTCTCGAGAAGCGTCGGCGGAAAACTGGTAATCAGCCCCTCGAACAACAGCCGCCAGCCGTCGACAATGACAAACACGATTATCTTGAACGGAAGCGAGATCATCACCGGCGGCAGCATCATCATGCCCATGGACATGAGGATGGACGAGATGACGACGTCCAGCACGAGAAACGGGAGGTAGAGGAGAAAGCCCATCCAGAACGCCCGTTTCAATTCGGAACAAATGAATGCCGGAATGAGCGCCGTCGTCGGCACATCGGCCGGCATCAGTTGTCCCTGGTAATCGAGGGCGGCGGCATCGCGGAGGCCGGCGGCGCCCATGAAGAAATACAACTCTTCCTTGCCGTCGTTGGCGGACAGGCATTCGAACATGAATTTCCGAATTGGCGCCATGGTCCGCTCGAGCGCTTCCTTCTGCCTGAGGCGGCGGACTTCGCCGGGGGCGATTTCCACCCGCTCGCCATTGAAGTACGGCGCCATGCCGTGATCCCACGCCTCCTTCCACGTCGGCCACATGATGAAGAAGGTGAGGAAAAGGGACAAGCCCATCATCACCTGGTCAGGCGGCAGCGACTGCGTGCCCATGGCCCGGCGGACAAAGCCCATCACCACGGAAATCCGGAGAAAACTCGTCATCATGATGAGGATGCCCGGGGACAGGGTGAGGATCGTCAGGATGATGGCTATCTGGAGGGCGGAGGTCATCTGCTCCGCCTTTTCCATCGGCACCAGACTGCCGTTCTCGATGGTCGGGAGCGGCAGATAGAGGAGGCCGTCCTCGTACGGGTCGCCCCGGGGAATGGCCGGGGTCCAGCCCTTTTCGTCCGGACGGAGCACTTCCAGCGGGTCCCTGTCCTCCCGGGGAGCGACGCCGAGATCGACGGCGGCGGCGCCGGTCCCGAACAGGACCAGTGCCAGGCACGTGAGAAGCGGCCGCAACCAAAATCTACCCGTCATTCGCACCATCCCCGTTTCACCCATACACTCGACCAAAAAAAACAAACACCCTATACCATACTTAAACCGGCACGGACGCCCTGTCCGGCCGGTACACTAAAACGTCACCCTACCGTATCAACGTGCTTCGCCCGGGCGGCCGCCTCCGCCGCCGGACGCCGGCCAGCGGCGCCGGTCCCGGATTTCTTGATGCGCTTGACCTGTTCCCGGAGCTTGGCCATCTGCTCCGTTAACTGCTCCGCCTCGGCATCGGCGAGGGCGCGGTTTTCCTCGGCTTCGGCCTTGACCATGTTTTTCTGGAACAGTCGCTGGAAAATGGTCAGCCCGGCCTCGGTTTTCGGTCTGGCCACTTCGAGAATGCCGGTGACTTCCGCCTCCTCGGTAATTTCCGTGAGGGAACGGATTTCGTCCGGCGAGACGCCGACGACGACGATTCGCTTGCCGACCCGGAGGAGGGAGACGTAGCGGCGCTGGTCAAGGTGTGTCCGGCCAAGGACTTCGATGGCCGGGTGGTTGAACAGTTGTTTGTGGCCGGGGACGTATTTCTTCACCAGCCACAGGGCGGTGCAGAAGAAGCCGCAAACCACCGCCACCGCGAACAGCGCCGGCCAGATGGACGGCATCGAGTAGCTCCGCCGTTCCTGATCCGGACGGGACGACCGCCGGGAATCGGACGAAAAAGCCAGCGGCTGGTTTTCATAGGCGGTACCGGTCGGCACCACCGTTGTCGGAACAGCGGCCGGGACAGAAGTCTGGGGCGAATCGGAAAGGCTGGCACCAGCGGACGCGGTCGTGCCGGCGGCGGGCCGGACAACCGTGGTGGAGACGGTGGTTTTGGGCGGGATGGCTGCCGCGCCGACCGGAAAGCCTTTACCGGCAATCATGTCGCCGGCCCGGAGGCCGGGACAGAGGAGGACGAGCGCGAGAAGCGTTGGTATGCCGAAACGTTGTAAACCCATGCCGCAAGCATCCCCCCTGCCAGTGCGGGCCAGCCCGAAATTGAGGCCAAAAGCTCAGAAAAAGATGAACCCCAGTTTTTGGAAACGTCCCGTAACGCGCCTGGCGCGATAACGAGACTTTCCCCCTATCCTTCAACTATCCCGATCCATTGGCCCGGAATCAAGCATTTTATCCGAAAAAAGTTGCCAAGCAAACCGGCGAAACGACCAGACGGTCGGGTCGGTTGCCGAGGCGGCGGTATGGTGTGCGGGGTATGGAAGGTTTACGCATGCTTTGCAGCTACAGGCTGTCGGATGCGGCGGGGGACTGCCAACTTACCTGGCGTCGATGGCGGCGAGGATGGCCATGGCTTCGTCGAAATCATCGATGGTGCAGCCACGGAGGTTTTTCTCGCGGGTGAATTCGAAACCGATTTTCTGGTAGATTTTTACAGCCCGGTGCGACCAGGTTTGTGTGTGCAGGAAGACGTCGCGATCACCTTCGATTTCCACCTCCAGGGCGAGAATGCGGGCGGCGATGGCCTTGCCAAGGCCCAGGCCCTGGAAGTCCGGCATAACGCCAATCCAGTCGAGCCACGGGTCACGGCGGGTTCCGGTGTAGTCGAACCAGGCGCTGCCGGTGCCGACCTTGTCGCCGTTCGGCGCGACGACGAAAACAACCCGGCGGTGGAGTTCGCGGCTATAGGCGCCGTACTCCTTTTGGAAAAAGAGGAGCGCGTCGATAGTGCTGGGGAATTCGAGAACGGAACTTTCGATAACGGCCCAATCCCGCTCATCGCCCGGTTGGTAGAAGGCAAACGAATAGCCGTCCGGCAGCGACCAGGACGGCAGGGGATGACCGGCGGGACGGCGCATCATGATGTGTTTGAACGGGACGCTTTTATCCAGCATGCTGCACCAGGAGGGGTTGATTGATTTTATGTAAAAGCAATCCAGAACAGGACAAAAACACCCATGCCGACCAGGACGCCGATGCAGAAGGCGCCAAAACCCTGGAGCGCCATCGTCGTCAGGGAGACGTCGAGGCGCCAGGTGCGGCTGCGGTTTTTCGCCTGCCGCTTCTGGATGTTCTTGATCTGTTTCAGCGCCGCTTCCATTTCCAGCCGGCGCCGGTTTTCGTCTGTCATGCATTTCCTCTGTTTTTTCGGGCAGCGGACCCGCCCCTCGCCCGTACCACAACGCCTTTAATAATGCGCTTCCGGTGCGGCCTGTCAACCGATAAAGCCGGTTTCGCCGATTTGCCGCCTGCGGGTGGCGACGCCAGAGATCGGATCCATGCCGGTTGTCCGACCCTTTCCGACGGGATTTCCATTGCCGTGTGCCGCGTCCGTCATTACCATCCGATCTTTGGGTTGGAAATGGGCCAAGCGTGCATACACTGAAGCGCGGAGAAGATTCGGTAATTTGATCCCGTAACCTCCATACGCGCTTCAGGCGTGGGATTTACTTTCCCGAAAGTGAAAATGGCATTGGTATAAAGGAAGTTCGAATGGAAATTGTCGTCTTGGATGGTTATTCCCTGAGTCCCGGGGATATTGACTGGCAGCCGTTGTCCCGACACGGCTCCTTTACATTATATGACGCCACGCCCCCGGACCTTATCCAGGAACGGGCGCGGAAAGCCGAGGCGCTGTTCGTCAATGCCGTGCCGCTGACGGCGGACGACATCGCCGCCTGCCCGAACCTCCGGTACATCGGCCTCCTCGCCACCGGCACCGACCGCCTCGCCCTCGACGCGGCGCGGGAACGGGGCATCGTCGTCACAAACGCGCCCGGCTACAGCACCATGGCGGTGGCGCAGCAGGCGCTGGCGCTCCTTCTCGAAATCACCAACCGGGTCGGCCATTTCGACGCGGCAGTCCGCCGTGGACGCTGGACCGAACTCGGCGACGCCGCCCTCTGGGATTACCCCCTCATCGAACTTGACGGCCTGACCTGCGGCGTCATCGGCTACGGGCGGATCGGCGCGGCGTTTGCCCGGATGGCCGGGGCACTCGGAATGCGCGTCCTCGCCAGCCGACGCCGGACCGAAGCGCCGCCGGCGGACGGCGTCACCTATGCCAGCCGGGAGGAGATTTTCCGCCAAGCCGACATTATCAGCCTGAACGTCCCGATTACCCCGGAGACGGCCGGGATGGTGAACCGTGACAGTATCGGCATGATGAAGGACGGCGTCATCCTCATCAATGCCAGCCGCGGAAAACTGGTCGTGGACGACGACCTCGCCGCCGCCCTGGCGAGCGGCAAGGTCTATGCCTACGGCACCGACACCCTGTCGGTCGAACCGGCGCAACTTGACAACCCGCTCCTCCAGGCGCCGAACGTCTATGTGACGCCGCACATGGGCTGGGTGCCACGGGCGGCCCGGCTCCGGCTCCTCCGGATTGTCGTCGACAACTTCGAGGCGTATCTTCGCGGTGAACGGTTGAATACGGTGGTGTGAGCTGCGGTGGTGTAAGATGCGGCTGGTTACATTGTTTTTCGAACAAAGTCGATTGTCCCAGATTTCGTTTCTTGCCAGCGCCTTCGGCATCGGGGATACTGGGAGGCGGAACCACGGCGTTGGGGAATTGGGTGGGAGGTTTGCGGCACTTCACTTTTTGAGAGAGGAGAGCGAACCATGACCCGGGAACCTGTCAACCTCGAGCAGTTCGCCTGGCTGAACGCGCCGGACGACGTCCTCGTCACCGGCGACGCGGTGGAGTTCATCACCCGGCCGGACACGGATTTTTGGCAGCGCACGCATTACGGCTTTCGCCGGGCCAACGGCCACGCCCTCCTCACTCGGCTCTGGGACGACTTTTCCTTCACCGTCCAGGTTGAATTCTTCTACGAAACTCTCTTCGACCAGGGCGGCATCATGCTCTATCAGGACGACGACAACTGGGCCAAGGCGTCCCTTGAATACGGCGGCGGCACAATGCCCAGTATGCTCGGGAGCGTCGTGACGACGGACGGCTGGTCGGACTGGGCCTCGACGCCCCTCGTCCCCGACGTCAGCCGCTTGTATTTTCGCCTCAGCCGAAAGGGGAACGACTTCCGGATCGACTCGTCCCGCGACGGCGACCACTTCCACCAGATGCGCATCTTCCACATGCGGCACGACATCGCCGACACCAAGGTCGGCATCTATGCCTGTAGCCCGGGCCAGTCGTCGTTCAAGGTCAGGTTCGACGAAATGCTGGTCGGCCCGTCCCAATGGCGGGAACATTGATTCGCTTTCCTACTTCTTTATAGCACGTCCATGATGGTTCCCCGGATAAAGCCGATTGTTCTTGAAACTGTACTGGTCGTCCGGTATAGTTTTTTCAGGATAGTTACGTGTACCGAGCATTGCGGTTCCCCGCAGGGAGTGGTCGGTTTGTGTAATGGAGAACGCGGAACCGGTACTATAACGAAGTGGACGATAGGGAGCCATGGGACGCAAGAGTTCGAAAGACGCCATCCTCGACGCCACCGAGCGCGTTATTCGGCGGCAGGGCATGGCCGGCACCACCCTCGAGGCGGTGGCGGCGGAGGCCGGTCTTTCTAAAGGTGCGTTGTTCTATCACTTTAAAAACAAGAAGGACATGCTCCTTCAGCTGCTCGAACGGTACGGCACCCAGTTCACCGCCCTTCGCCAGGAATTATACGACTCTCTCCCGGACGGACCGCACCGTCTCCTCAAGGCAACCGTCCTGGCATCGATCCGCCATCCGGCCCGAAAGAGTTCGAGCGTCGCGAACGCCCTCACCCTGCTGGACGATATCGAGCTTCGCGCCAAGGTCCTGGAGATGCGTAAACACCTTTTCAACGAACTGACCAAGGATTCCCCCCATCCGGAACGGATCAGCCTTGTCCTCCTCGCCGTGGACGGCCTGTGGATAATGGATCTGTTCGGCGACCGGTCGGTGACGCCGACACTCCAGAAAAGGATTGTCCAGGAACTCCTGCATCTTATTGATGAACACGGATAGAACGTGAGGAAATGGACAATGTTCATTAGAAAAGGGCCCTCCGAGTGGAGAGCCCTTTTTGACATGCGTGCGGCGTTTCAGTCTTCCATAAGGACGGCCGACGCGTCGGTCGTTGCCGTCGCGGCGTCTTCTTCCGCGTCCGCCTCGGCCTCGACAGCGGCGACCGTCTCCGCTTCCGGCTTCGGGAGGATGCTTGCCGGATCGACGCCTTCCAGGAAGCGGCCGAAACGGCGGAATTTTTCGTAGCGGTTTTTGACGAGGTCGTCCGCCGGCGTTCCGGCCAGATCGTCCAGGTTCCGGAGAATCGCTTTCCGGAGCATGTCGCCCATCTTCCGGAGATCGCGGTGGGCGCCGCCCATCGGTTCCGGCACCACTTCGTCTATCAGTTGGAAGTCGTAGAGATCCTTACTCGTCAGGCGGAGCTGTTCGGCCGCTTTCTCTTTCATGTTGCCGTCGCGCCAGAGAATCGAGGCGCAGCCTTCCGGGCTGATGACGGAATAGTAGGAATAGCGGAGCATAAGGATGCGGTCGCCGACGCCGAGGCCGAGGGCGCCGCCGGACCCGCCTTCCCCAATCACCACGCACACCACCGGCACGCGGAGCCGGCTCATTTCCATCATGTTTTCGGCGATGGCGATGGCGACGCCGCGTTCTTCCGCGCCAATCCCGGGATACGCGCCCTTCGTATCGATGAACGTCACGACGGGGAGTCCGAACTTTTCCGCCAGCTTCATTTTCCGGAGCGCCTTCCGGTAGCCTTCCGGGTGGACGCAGCCGGCGTTCGACAGGTGGCGTTCGTTGACGTCACGGCCCCGGTGCTGGCCGATAAGCATAACCCGGTGGCCGCCGATGACGCCGAGGCCGGAGACGATGGCGAGGTCGTCCCCGTACATGCGGTCGCCGTGGAGTTCTTCGAACGAGTCGAAAATGAGGGACGTGTAGTCACGGGTCTGGGGCCGGCCGGGATGGCGGGCCACCAACACTATCTGCCAGGCCTTGAGGTTTTCGTAGAGCTGCCGTTCAATCTGGGCATACTGTTCCTTCATCGGTTCAAGGAGGATGCTGAGATCCGGCGAGTCCTTGGCGTTCAGGGCCATCTCGTCGATGCGCCGCTTCAGTTCACTCAATGGCGCCTCGAAAGGGAGGAGCGTTTTGTCATCGTCTGCCATGAATCATTAACCCTTTTTAAAATAATCGACCGCCCGCCTGAACAGGCGAAGGCCGTCACCTTCCTGACCCGCCCGGTTTTCCCGGGTCCAGCGCGGGTGCTGGTAGCCGACCACGTACCGTTCCGGATGCGGCATCAGGCCAAGCACCCGGCCCGACCGGTCGGAAATCGCCGCGATGTTGTCTACAGACCCGTTCGGGTTGTCCGGGTAAACCGGCACGCCGCCGGACGGGCTGGCGTAGCGGAACACCACCTGGCCGTTCTCGACCAGTTCCTTGATGACCTGCGGGTCCCGGGGGACGAGCTTGCCTTCGCCGTGGGCCACCGGCAGTTCGATAGCTTCGTCCGGCTCGGCGAAAATCGACGTGACATGGTGGGGCGTCCGGAGCCGCACCCAGCGGGCCTCGAACTTCCCCGAGTCGTTGTGGGTCAGGGTCAGGCTCCGGTCGGCGGCCGGCTGGATACAGGCGTCCGGCAGGAGCCCGGTTTTCACCAGGACCTGAAAGCCGTTACAGATGCCAATAATGACGCCGCCGCCGAAAATGAAATCCTGGAGGTGGCGGCGCATCGAATGCATGAGTTCCACCGCGAGGATTTTCCCGGCGGCGATGTCGTCCCCGTAGGTAAAGCCGCCGGGGATGGCGAGGATCTGGACGTTGGCGAGGGGCGTATCCGACGCGGTCAGCCAGTTTATGTGGGCGAGTTCGGTGACGGCGCCGGCCATTTCGAAGGCGTGGCGCGTCTCCTGGTCGCAGTTGGTGCCGGCGGTGCGAATCACCAGCGCGCGGGGTGTGGCCATGGTTGTCCTTTGTACCGAAAAATGGAACGTGGCAATTCCGTAAAAAAAACCGCCGCCACGGCAGCCATCCGTGGCGGAAAAATCACGGCGTGGCGAAAAATGCCTCCGACTTCGAGTACTCGTCCGCCACCCTGCGAATTATAGCCTCCAGCCGCTTCCAGTCCAGCCCTGTCATTTCCCAGACCTGCTCCTCGAGCCGTGGAATCTTCCGGTCGCCGCCGTTTCCCATGAGAAGCGCCCGGGATACAATGTCCGCGACATTGGCGACACAAGCCAGATGCCGCGCCGGTTCCGGGGCGGACAGCGGTTCATGATGATGACGGACGACGTTCACCAGGGTCGGCGGCAGGTTCCAGCGTTCCATGACGACGGCGCCAAGGGCGGCGTGGTCGTAACCGAGGGCCTTCCGTTCAGCCTCGATGAAAAGGACGTCATGTTTTCGCACCACCTGGACGACGCGGCCGGCGTCGTCCGGCGCTTTTTCCGCCATGATGAATTTGCCGAGATCGTGGAGAAGGCCGCAGATGAAGGCGTCTTCCTCGAGAATCGGCTTCGTCCCCTTGGCGATGGCGGCGGCGAGGAAAGCGGCGCCGATGGAGTGTCGCCACAATCCGCCGACATCGAGGAGGGAGTCGTCCTTATTCTTGGCGAAGGTGTCGAACATGAAGGCGGACAGGGCGAGGTTCCGCACCTGGTTGAAGCCGAGGATGACGACGGCATTGGTGATTGTCGTTATCCGCCGGGAAAAGCCGTAGTAGGAGGAGTTGACCAGCTTCAGAATGCGGGTGACGAGGCCGGGGTCGGACGACAAGGCGGCATTGATGTCCGACGCCGTCGTTTTCGGATCGGCAATGAGCCGGGTCAGGCGGGCGACGACGTTCGGCAGGGCCGGCATGTCGTCGAAGTTGTCGATGCCGCCAAAGTCCGGCCGCGCTTTGTCACCCACGGATAAGCCTTTCCTGGGCGCTCAGGATGGCGATGCGGGCCAGGCGGCGCATGAGCGGGTCGTCCCGATGTTCGAGGAACATGTGGCCGATACGGAGGAGATCCTCCTGGAGAGCCTCTTTTTCGTGAAGCGTTTTGACGGTGGAGCGGTTGCCGTTTTTCCCGGGGGAGTCCATCGCTAGAACCTCTTCCGGTCAAAAACGAGGATGGTGAGGAGAATCACCGCCGCCGAGTAGCCGATGCCGTATGCCATCGCCGTGCCGATTTGGTCCCAGGTCGGGAGCGGCCCGAGGACGACCTGATTCCGCAGTTGGAAATGCTTCAGATCCGGCAGGACGTAGTAGATGAACTGCGACAGCGGCCGGAGAAGGAAGTAACTGTCGGAGGCGAACCGGGTGACGCTTTCGTCCAGGTTCGCCGCCTGTTCCGGCGTCAGCGGCGTAAAGGAGGTGAACATGTAATTGATGGTGGCGGTGACCTGCCCGACCAGGTAGGCGGAGAAGGTGGAAATGGCCGACAGGATCGGGCTCGACACCGATCCGAAAAACATGGCGATGGAGACGACGACCATCAGTTCGAAGAAGATCATGAGGACCGCAACCGCGTACCAGCCCCACTGGACGCGGTCGGTCCAGTCGGCGATGTCCGAGGTGTGGGCGTTCATGGCGGCGTAGACGACGAACAGCATGGAGACGACGAGCATACCGATCATGGCGAGGAAAAGGACGGCGAGAAGGCCGAGGTATTTCCCGAGAAGAAACTGCCAGCGGCGCACCGGCTTCGACAGGATGGTGTAGATGGTCCGCTTGTCGATTTCCTTGTAAATAAGGCCGGTGCCGACAAACACCGCCATGAGGGCGCCGAAGAAGCTGAGGATGGCGAGGGAAAAATCCTGGACAATCTGCAACTGGTCCGTAGCCGATATCCAGCCAAGGGCGACACTGGCGATCATCATCACCGCCGCGAAAAAGGCGATGACATAGAGGATCTTGTCGCGGATGGATTCGCGAAAGGTGTTCCTGGCTATTTGCAGTACCTTGCCCATGGGCCGTTTCCCCACCCTTCTCACTCGCCGGACGGCGACTTCACTTCCGCCCGCGCCTGACCGGTCGAGCGCATGAAATAGTCTTCCAGCGTTTCCTTGATGACACGAAGTTCCAACAACCGCCCCCGTTCCCGGAGGACATCAACCGCCCGGTTCGCCTTGTCCCATGAATCGAACGTGAACAGCCATTCGCCCGACCGTTCCACCGACCGCTTGGCCGTGGCGGCGAGGGCGGCCCGATCCGCGTCGGACAGATCGGCGCCGACGACCTCGATTTCCAGCTCCCGCGTCTCCAGCATGGAATCGAGGGTGCCGGCGGCGAGGAGTTTGCCGTGATCGATGAGGGCGGCCCGGTGGCAGATCATTTCGATATCCGACAGGATATGGGACGAAAAGAACACGGTGACGCCACGGGAATGCAAATCGAGAATCGCCTCCCGCACCTGCCGCCGCCCGACCGGGTCGAGGCCGCTCATCGGTTCGTCGAGGATGACGAGGGGCGGCTCGTGGACTATCGCCTGGGCGATGCCGAGACGCTGGCGCATGCCTTTTGAAAACTCCCGGAGGCGGACGTCCCGCGCCGCCGACAGACCGACGAAATCGAGGAGTTCGTCCGACCGTTTACGCCGGCCCGCTTTCGGCAGATCACAGAGGGCGGCGTAGAAGTCCATGGACTCGCGGGCGGTGAGGTATTCGTAAAAATACGGATTTTCCGGCATAAAGCCGATTTTCCGGTGGCATTCCATGTCTGTCGTCGGAATGCCGAAGATGAAGGCGTTGCCGCGCATCTGGGTCTGGAGGCCGACGAGGATTTTGATGGTCGTCGTCTTGCCGGCGCCGTTGGCCCCGAGAAAGCCATAGATCTCCCCCGGCTCCACCCGAAGGTCAAGGGAGTCGAGGGCGAGGCGTTTCTTTTCCCAGAAGTTTTTCTGGTACGTGTGGGTCAGGCCCCGGATATCGATGGCGGCGACGTTTTCGTTCATGGAATGAACTTTTCCGTTCCTTTGAGCTTTGTCAGGAATTTGGCGATAATCCTGGCGGAGTTGTCCGCGTCCTTAATGGAAATCATTTCGACGGACGAATGCATGTAGCGGCACGGCACCGAGACGAGGGCGGCGGCGACGCCGGCCCGGGTGGTCTGGATGACGTTGGCGTCGGTGCCGGAACCGCGCTGGATCGGCTGCTGCTGGACCTTGATGCGGGCGTCCTTGGCGGCGCGGACGAGGCGTTCGTAAAGGACCGGATTGAAATTCGGTCCGCGATGGAGGATTGGCCCGCCGCCGATGGTGGCTTCGCCGACCATCTTCGGATTGCAGCCGGGATAATCGGTGGCGTGGCCGACGTCGACGGCGATGCCGACCTGCGGGTCGATGCCGAAGGCGGCGGTGGTGGCGCCCCGGAGGCCGATTTCTTCCTGCACGGAACTGACCATGTGGACGGCGACGTTGAGCTTTTCCTTCGACGCCAGGCGGAGCGCTTCGGCGACGACATGGACGCCGGCCCGGTCGTCGAGGCCACGGGCGACGATGCGGTCGTGCGGGTAAAAGGCGACGCCCCGGTCGACAGTGGCGACGTCGCCGAGTTCGACCATTTCTTCCGCTTCGGCCTTGTCCTTGGCGCCGATGTCTATCCACAGATCCTCAATCTTGGTGGCGGCGGATTCGCGTTCCTTGGCGCTCATAAGGTGGATCGGCTTGACGCCGATGACGCCGGGGATGGCCCCCTTCGCCGTGTGGACAAGGACGCGTTCGCCCTGAAGAAGCGGGACGTAGATGCCGCCGACGGTGGCGACATAGAGAAAGCCCTTGTCGTCAATGTGCATGACCATGAGGCCGATTTCGTCGCAGTGTCCGGAGAGCATGACGCGGTAGTCGGCTTTCGGATTGACGACGGCGTGGACGTTCCCGTGGACATCCTTGTAGATTTCGTGGGCGTACGGCTTCAGGTATTTCATGACCAGTTCCTGGCCGGGCTGTTCATAGCCGGACGGCGTCGGAGCATGGAGGAGATTCTGGAAAAATTCGCTGGCGGCCTTGTCCATGATTCATTTTCCTTTATTGTGAAAGTCGCTGGCGCCCGACCCTCTGGCGCAAACGGGTATATAAGGTCTTTTAACGGTCGGGCGGCGCCCACCATTAATACATATAAAAGACTGTCACCCGGCCGGGCATACCCCTGTTGTGGTTAAACCCGCACCGCTCCGGTGATTGTAACGCCACGGTAACGACGTTTCAGGGGAATTATCTCATTTTTAATAAACGCGTCAACCTGTTCGGGAGCCCGGCCGACAAACCGCTTGCCGTCGAGGAGGCTGGCGAGGCGGTCCTTGACCCCGGCGAAGGCCGGATCGCCCTGGAGCCGTTCGACCAGATCGTTGTCGAGGCCGCGTTCCTTCACTTCCCGCGCCGCCGCCATGGAGTGTTCGCGGATGCGTTCGTGGAGGATCTGGCGGTCGCCGCCGGCCTTGACCGCCGCCATGAGGATTTCTTCCGTCGCCATGAACGGCAGTTCGGCGTCGAGGTTGCGGCGGATGATTTTCGGATAAACGACGAGGCCGGACGCGACATTGTGGGCCAGTTCGAGAATGGCGTCGGCGGCGAGGAAGGCCTGCGGCAGGGACAGGCGGCGGT
>JAJBTL010000144.1:24893-26982 GCA_020860865.1 Planctomycetota bacterium
GGAGGAAGCGGGCGAGGGAACAGATCCGTTCCGACCGCATCGGGTTTCGCTTGTAGGCCATGGCGGACGAGCCGATCTGTTTCATGCCGAACGGTTCCTCGATTTCCTTCCGGTTGGCGAGGAGGCGGATGTCGGTGGCGAATTTGGAGGCGCTTTCGCCAATGCCGGCCAGGGTGGCGAGAATCTGCGAATCGAGCTTCCGGGTATAGGTCTGGCCGCTGACCGGGAGGATTTCCTTGAACCCGAGTTTTTTACAGAGGAGCGCGTTCAGCTTGTCGCACTTCCGGTGATCGCCGTCGAAGAGGGCGAGAAAACTGGCCTGGGTGCCGGTGGTGCCGACAGCGCCACGGAGACGGAGAGCGTCCCCACGGGCGGCGAGGTCTTCGAGGTCGAGGAGAAAATCCTGCGCCCACAGCGTTGCCCGCTTTCCGACCGTGGTCGGCTGGGCCGGTTGGAAATGGGTAAAGCCGAGGGTCGGGAGGGCGCGGTGCTTTTTGGCGAAATCCGTCAGGGCGAAGACGACGGCGGCCAGTTTCTTTTCAAGAATGCGGAGCGCTTCCCGGAAGATAATGAGGTCGCCGTTGTCCGTTACATAACAACTGGTGGCGCCAAGGTGGATAATCGGCGCCGCCTTCTTCGCGGCGAGGCCGTAGGCGTGGACATGGGCCATGACGTCGTGGCGGACTTCCTGTTCCCGCTTGGCCGCCGCCTTCCAGTCGATGTTTGTGATGTTTTTCCGGAGATCGTCGATCTGGGCCTTGGAGACCGGAAGGCCGAGTTCCATCTCCGCCTCGGCGAGGACGGTCCAGAGGAGCCGCCAGGTTTCAATGCGTTTTTTCGGGGAAAATAGCGCCGCCATCTCAGGTGAGGCGTAACGCTCCACCAGGGGATTGTCGTAAACGTCGTGTGTGGCCAACCCGGTCCTCCTCACGTGGCAAGAGTAGTGGAACTCGCGGCGATGTTCTGACGCCGCTATTCCAACGCGATACCAATCGGTTCGATAGTGCGGTTGAAAAAAGGCAGTCATCCCGAACAGGCGGGATGACAGTGGAAACATCTGTTTATGGAGTATATACCAAAGCCACTTTGACTTTCGGGAAACGTCTACCCCAAGCCTGAAGCGCGCATGGAGGTTACGGGATCAAATAACCGAATTTTCAGCGCACTTCAGTATAACGCGCCGTCCAGAATATGAACAGCCGGAACCGGGACGCGTCAGCGATATTTTTCCAACGCCGCCTTGGCCGCCTCCTGCTCCGCCGCTTTTTTACTCGAGCCTTTCCCACGCCCCATTTCAACGCCGTCCACTTCGACCGCCCCCGAAAACACCCGCGAATGTTGCGGCCCGGTGGCGCCGAGGACGCGGTACATGGGGAGTGGTTTTTTCTGCTGCTGGAGGATTTTCTGGAGGTTCGACTTGTAATTGGTCGAATTTGCCGCTTCGATGGCGAAGGGTATTTCGTCCTTCAGGGTCATGAGGATGAAATTCTTGACCGGCTGGTATCCGCCGTCCAGGTAGATGGCGGCGACAATCGCCTCGTAAGCGTCGGCGAGAAGGCTGTCCGGGACGGCGCGTTTTTTGCCGATGCCCCGGCCGAGGAAGAGGAAGTTTTTCAGATCCATCTTCCGCCCGGCCTTGGCCAGGGAGGCGCGGCAGACAACCGCCGACTTGGCCTCGGCAAGGTCGCCTTCCTGATGGTTCGGGTAGTTGTGGTAAAGGTATTCCCGGATGACGAGATCGAGGACGGCGTCGCCGAAAAATTCGAGGCGCTCGTTGTCGAGGCGTTTATCCGAGGTGCTGGAGGAATGGGTCAGGGCATTTTTGATGAGTTTTTTGTCGAAGAACGTGTACCCGACCGCCACTTCGCAGGCGCGGATGCGTTCGTCCACCGGCGGCTGACGCGGCGTGCCGTCCGGATCGTAGACCTCGACCGGGACATCTTCGACCAGGGCGTCGTCGTCCCCGCTGTCGCTCTCGTTGTCGATGTCGTTGTCGATGTCGCCGTTGCCGTCCGGCGCGTCGTCCGCGACCGTCACGGCCTCGGCTTCGGTTTCGAGTTCGTCCTCGACGACGTCGGCATCGACTATT
>JAJBTL010000109.1:0-26539 GCA_020860865.1 Planctomycetota bacterium
GTTGCGGTTGTGGGAAACAGGTAAACCGAAATACCTTTCACCATATCTAATCGGCACCCGCCGTAACAATTATAACAAGGAACCTTCCCATGCGCCAGCCAACCGTCTATCTCATATCCTGTGGCGACGAACTGCTTTTCGGCCATACCGTCGACACCAATTCCGCCTGGCTGGCCCAGGAATGCACCCTTCTCGGCTGGCGCATCGTCGGCCACCGGACCATCGGCGACGTCACACCGGACATTGTCGGCGCCTTTCTCGACGCTGCCTCGCGGGCCGATGTGGTCATCGTCACCGGCGGCCTTGGCCCGACCCGGGACGACCGGACCCGGAACGGCCTGGCCCATGCCATGGGCGTGTCCCTATTCGAGGATCCGGAGGCAATCAAGGAAATCGCCGCGCGCTTCAAGGCGTTCAACCGGCCCATGGGCGACATCAACCGGCTCCAGGCCCTTATCCCCGAAGGGGCGAAACGGATCCCGAACCCGGCCGGCACCGCGCCCGGTATCGAAGCGACACTCCTGAATGCCCATGTTTTTTGCGTTCCCGGCGTGCCGAAGGAAATGCGGGCGCTGTTTGACCAGACCATCCGCCCCTACCTGACCGGCGCTCCCGGCGCCTCGTCCGAATACATGCGCCGCCTTCATCTCTGCGGCCTCGGCGAATCCGAAATAGGCGCCCTTCTCCAGCCGCTCATGCGGGAACGGTCGAACCCGGAAATCGGCACCACGGTGGCGGAAACGATTGTCACAGTCCGCCTCTACGCAAACGGCCCGACCCTCGACGACGCCAAGCGGGTGGCCAACGAGGCGGAAAAGGAAAGCCGCGCCATCCTCGGAGACGACATTTCCGGGGTCGACGGCGAAACGTTGCAGGAAGCGGTCTACCGGCTCCTGAAGGAACGAGGCGCCAAAGTGGTGACGGCGGAGTCGTGCACCGGCGGCATGGTGGCGGCGATGCTGGTCGACGTCCCGGGGGTGTCCGACGTGTTCCTGGACGGCGTCGTCGCCTACGCGAACGAAACGAAAACCCGCCGCCTCGGCGTTCCGGCGGAAATTATTGAAAAATACGGCGCGGTCAGCCAGGAGACGGCCAAGGCCATGGCCGAGACCCAGCTCCGGGCCGGGGCGTTTCCAGCTCCGGTTTATGCCGTCGCCACCACCGGCGTGGCCGGACCGGACGGCGGCACCCCGGAAAAGCCGGTCGGCACGGTGTGGATCGCCTGTTCCCGCCTCGACCCGGACGGCCACGGCCTGACCCGGACCATGCTATACAACACCGTGTCGGACCGCCACGGCATCCGCCTCCGCTCGGCCAATGCCGCCCTCGATCTCCTTCGGCGGACCATCCTCGACCTGCCGGTCCGGTCGCCGGTGGAGGATTTCACCTGGTAGCACTATGATTCACCGTCTGTAAGGGTGTGGACGGCGGTCGCACGGTCCGCTTCCGCCTCCCCGTGACGGCGACGGTATGAAAAATATTGAAATATCCCCGGCGACAACCGACAATGGACGGCTGTCGCCATTTTTTGCTTGTCGCACCAATGGAGCACCTGATCCGCCATGGGTAAAATTTGTGGAATATTCCTTCTCCTCCTCCTGATCCGGGCCGATTGTCTCGCCATCGAGGTCGGAGCCTTGCCGCTTCTCCCGGGAGAGCGTTATAGCGAACCACGCCAGGGCGGTCTCGACGAAGTTATGGAAATACCAACCATCGACCTCGCCTGCCCGACCTGCGGCCACGGCCTGTCCGTCCCGGCGGTGGACACGCTCATGCGAAGACCGCCCTATTCGGACGAACCGGCGCCGAAGTGGCGCATGCACGCCCTCTACCGGGATTCCGACCTCTGCCCCTATCCGCAGCCGGGAAAAATCGCCTACCAGGCCGACATTGTCGTCTGTCCCCTGTGCGGTTTTACAGAACGGCTCGACCTGTTTGCCACTCCCGTTCCGGCCGAGGCCACCCTCTGGGTCAACCGGAACGTCACCCCGGAGTTCCAAGCCACTCTCCGGCACCTCCTCGGCCAGCGGGCGACGGAAATGACCGACGCGGAAATCCTCGCTTTTTTCTCGGCGCAGGACGTTATCCCGGACACCCTCCGGACCGAACTGTACCGGGCCTACCTCGCCGCCACCCACGCCCCCGGCCTCGACCGGGCCCGGGCGGCGCTTCAGGCGGCCTGGGCCACCCGGCGGGTCGTGGTGAGCCGTCCGGACGGGGCGTTTCTTCGGAAACATACCGCCGCCGTCACAACGGAACTGGGAAAAAACTCCGGCCCGAAGCGCCGGTGTCGGACTGGCTCGACGCCCTTCAGGGAAAACTCCGCCGTCTCCGGTCGGCCCGCGACCACCTGCCGGACGCCGCCGACATCGCCACCCGCACCCTCCTCGCCGGCTACCTGGACCGTCAGGGATTCCTCGATGAGGCGGAAAGTATTCTTCAGGAAGTGTACCAGGAGGCGAGCGAACGCTTTCTCCGGCCCGAGCAGGACCCGTTGTGGAGCCAGACCTCGACCCGGGCCGGCCAGGCCCACCGCCTGAACGAACTGGAGGCAATCCGCCGCGATCTGGAACAGGAACTGTTTGTCCGCCTCGAAATGGTCCGGCGGGGACGCGAACAACTGGCCGCCGCCGCCCTGGCGGTGCGGGACGCCTTCCTTGAAGGCGCCCTCGACGGCACGCCGGACGACGCCCTGTTCTGGACCTATATGCGCGGGGAAATTCTTCGCCGCCAGGGTGATCTGCCCCTGGCCAACGAATGGTTCAAACACCTTCTCGCCAATGCCCGGCCGGGAAGCGCCATCGCCGCCGCCGCCCGGCAACTGGAACTCCTGAATATCGAGGCCGGGGACCGGGTCAACCTGTTGTCGGCCTTGGGCCGGGACGGCGACCTGTTCGAACGGCTCCGCGCCATCCTTTCCCGCGAGACGCGGGAGACGCCCGTTCCCGGAGGGAGTACCCAATGAAAAAACCCGCTTTCCTCCGCGCTTTCGCCGTGGCGACGGCTCTTGTCTTCCTCGGTTCCCTGGCCGTGGCCGGCGATCTTCGCCTCCGCTGCCGCTGGCCCAGCCCGAACGGGCGGGTGCCCCTGGACATCGCCTTTTACAGGAATCCCGCCGTCGTCGTGCCGCCGGGGGAAAACATCGCCCTGACCTGCGACGCGGGAGGCATACCCGGTATCGTCACGGTATTTGTCAATGGGAGCGCGGTCCGGGAGGACGCCGCCATCGACTTCACGGCGCCGGAGCGGCCGGGCTGCTACTATATAAGTCTCGGCCTGAACGCGGCCGGGCTCTCGCGTCCGGCGGAACTCTGTGTCGTGGTTCCCTTCAAGGCATCGGCCGGACGGACCGACCGGGGTTGGATGCTCCGGGCCGACGAGGAACGCATCGGCGAATACCGCCAGCCGAGCCGGAGCGGCAACGCCAAGGTCAAGGCCAATCCGGATAGTTACCAGCCGCCGGTGTGGTGGTTCAGGATTACCGACCTGAACCGCGGGTTCGAACTCTCGCCCGGCCTCACCGTCGGCGATCTCGTTGTCCCGTCCGAGGATACCGGTTTACCGCATACCGATCTGGTGCCGGTGTGTTATCCGATGTGGCAGGCGGTCACCACTCTCCGGACCGCCCTGACGGAGCGGGGCATCCCGGGCGAGGCCCTTAAGATAATCAGCATGTTCCGGTCGCCCCCGTACAACCGTGGCGTCGGGTCAAACGCCTATGGACGGCACATTTACGGCGACGCCTTTGACTTCTATATCGATCTCGAGGACGACACCAAGGCATCCGATCTGAACCGGGACGGCAAGCGCGACCGCCGCGACGCCTACCCGATTGTCGCGCTTATCGAGGATCTCCAGGCCGACCGGCGGATACCGATGGGCGGCATCGGGGTGTACAATTCCGTTACCGGCGATCACGAGGTGACAATGCACCTCGACATGCGCGGCCACCGGGCGACCTGGGGCTACCGTTACGGCGCCGGCGGCAGAAAGAGCGAGTTTTCCTGGCAAAGCAAACGTTTCCCGGATCTCGACCGCCAGGACGAGGACCGCGCCCGCGACCGCGCCATCAAGGAAGGGCGGAAATATTCCCGGCCAAACCGGGAACCGTTGCCGTAACCGGACGTATTTCAATTTATCCGCATTAAATCCGTACCAAATCCGCAACAACCAGCCCGGGCTTTCATGTAGCTGCCCCAAAGATATGATGAGTGAGGGATATGACGACCATTCCGGACAACGCCACCCCGGCCATGCGCCAGTGGCACGAAATGAAAGCGCAGCACCCGGACAAGATCCTGATGTTCAGGATGGGCGACTTTTATGAAATGTTTTACGACGACGCTGTCCGCGCCTCGAACCTGGCCGGCATCGTCCTGACGAAGCGCGGCCGGGACAAGGATTCGCCACCCCTGGCCGGTGTCCCGCACCACCAGCTCCAGCGGTATATCAAGGAATTTATCGACAAGGGCGTCTCCGTCGCCGTCGCCGATCAGCTCGAAGACCCGGCCCAGGCAAAGGGCGTGGTGAAACGCGGCATCACCCTCGTCCAGACCCCCGGCACCGTCGTCGACGACAGCGTTCTCCCGGCAGTGCAGAACAACTACCTCGCCGCCGCCTGCATCAGACAGAAACAGGCCGCCGTCGCCCTTGCCGACCTGTCGACCGGGGAGTTCCTCGTCCTCGGGCCGGACCCGGACCATATGGCGGATGTTTTCGAACGTTTCACGCCGGCGGAAACGCTGGTGCCGTCCGACTGCGCGCCAGGCACGGACACCGCCCTTGGCCGCCTCCTCGAGGCCGGCCTCGGCGGCGGCGTCACCCGCCGGGACGGCTACCAGTTCGACCCGTATGAAGGGGAAACACTTTGTAAAAAGCATTTCGGCGTGGAAACGCTCACTCCGTATGGTTTGGAAGGAAAACCAGCCGCCATCGGCGCTGTCGGCGCCATCCTCGCCTATCTTGGGGAAAACCTCCTGTCGTCCCTTTCCCACCTCCGGCCGCCCCGGGTCAGGGACGAGTCCGGCACCCTCCACATCGACCGGAACACCATCCGGAACCTGGAACTGGTGCCGCCCCGGGGCGGGGACCGGCGAAACACCCTCCAGGGCGTCCTGGACGAAACGTTGACCGGCCCCGGCGCCCGCCTTCTCCGGAACTGGCTGTTGGCGCCGCCGGCGGTCCTCCCTGAAATCCACCGGCGGCAGTACGGCGTCGGCGAACTCATGGACAACCGGGACGTTCGCCGGGAACTTCGCGGCCTGTTCGACCGGATGGCGGATTTTGAACGCATCCTCGCCCGGGTGGCGGCGGAACGGGCGACGCCCCGGGATCTGTCGACCCTCGCCGCCGGTATTCGCCGCCTCCCTGACATCGCCGCTCTGGCGGCATCGTGCGCGGCGCCGATCCTGGCCGACCGGGGCGGCCTGGACACGCTCCAGGACATCGCCGACCGGATAGACGATGTCCTCGTCCCCGATCCGCCGGCCCAGGTCAGGGACGGCGGCCTTGTCCGGGAAGGCTACGACCGGGAGGTGGACGAACTCAGGGAAATTATGGACGGCGGCAAGGACTGGATCCGGTCGTTCCAGGAAGCCGAACAGGCCCGGACCGGCATCACGTCGTTGAAAGTCGGGTTCAACAAGGTGTTCGGCTACTATATTGAAATCACCAATGCCCACAAGGACAAGGCGCCGGCGGACTATATCCGGAAGCAAACCCTGGTCAATGCCGAACGCTATATCACGCCGGAACTGAAGGTCCAGGAGGAACGCGTCCTCGGCGCCGAGGAAAAACTCCACGCCCGGGAGCAGGAGATTTTCATTAATCTTCGCCTGGACGTCGGTCGCTCCATCCGGCGTATTCAGGAGACGGCCCGCCATCTGGCCGAACTCGATGTCGTCGCCGCCCTCGCTGAAGCGGGGGAACGGGGCGGGTTTGTCATGCCGGAGGTGCACGACGGCCTCGACACCCTCATCGAAGGCGGGCGGCATCCGGTGGTGGAACGGCTCCTGCCGTCCGGAAGTTTTGTCGACAACGACACCCGGTTCGACACGGAGACGCAACGCATTCTCGTCATCACCGGGCCGAACATGTCTGGTAAAAGCACCTATATCCGCCAGGTGGCGTTATTGTTCATAATGGCCCACATGGGCGCGCCGGTGCCGGCGCGGGCGGCGCGGATTGGCCTGGCTGACCGGATATTCAGCCGGGTCGGGGCATCGGACGATCTGGCCCGGGGCCAGTCGACCTTTATGGTCGAGATGGTTGAGACGGCGGAAATCCTCCATAACGCCACCGACCGGAGTCTCATAATCCTCGACGAAGTCGGCCGTGGAACAAGCACCTTCGACGGCGTGTCCCTGGCCTGGGCCATAACCGAATACCTGCACCAGGTCATCAAGGCCCGGGCCCTGTTCGCGCCCCATTATCACGAACTGGCCGAACTCGGCCTGATTTTGCCGCAGGCGAAAAATTACAACGTCTCCGTCCACGAAGGCGACGGCACAGTCGTCTTTCTCCGGAAAATCCAGCCCGGCGCCTGCGACCGGTCCTACGGCATCCACGTCGGCCGCCTGGCCGGAATCCCGCCGGAAGTCCTGAAGCGGGCGGACGAAATCCTCGCCGGCCTCGAGGAACAGGCGTCGGAACGGGATTCGAAAATGCTCGACGACAGCCGGGAACTCCTCCGGGCCGCCGCCCGGGACGTCCAGATGGAACTGTTTCCGTCGCCGCAGAAAATGGACGAAGTCGCCAGACGCCTCGCCCGGGAACTGGCCGATGTCGACATCAACCTCCTGTCCCCCCATGGACGCGCATGCTCTTCTCGGCCGGTTGGCGGAGCGGGCGAAATGGAAATGACGGAGATGACAACGCGGTGAAATTTTACCATTGAACTGCCACATCAGCGGACCCGCCGGATTGCCCGACGGGTCCGCTCCATGTGAATGGCGGTTTGGGTCTCCCAGCAGCCCGTCTTACGGCCGTCCGGCCTTGAGGAGTCGTTCCAGGCCGTCCCGGAGGACCCAGCGGGGACAGGCGATATTGATCCGTTCAAAACCGTCACCATCGCAGCCGAAGATGGATCCCTCGTCCAGAAACAGCCGCGCTTCCTTCGTCATGAATGTGGCGAGGTCCCTGGGAGACTTCCCCCATTTCCGAAAATCCAACCAGATAAAAAACGTGCCTTCGTGACGGTGTACCGTCACCTCCGGGTAGTGTTCCGCCATGAAATCGCGGACCAGGAGGCCGTTTTCGTGGATAAGCCGGGTGACCTCGTCCAGCCACGCTTCGCACTGTTCGTAGACGATGCGGCAGGCGGCGAGACCGATTTGATTGCCGTATTCCCGGCCTTCGTGGTGGCGGGCGGCGATGAAGGCACGGCGGATCTTTTCGTTTGGAATGACCAGGTTTGACACCTGAAGGCCGGCGATATTGAAGCTTTTCGACGGAGCGGTGCAGATGATGGACAGGTCTCGGAACGACGGGTCGACTTCCGAAAACACCGTGTGCGTGTGGCCGGGCATGGCGAAGTCGAAATGGATCTCGTCCGACACGACCATCACTTCGTACTTCTTGCAAATGCGGCCGATTTCCCGGAGTTCGTCCCGCGTCCAGACCCGGGCCACCGGGTTATGCGGGCTACAGAGGAGAAGCATGGCAACGGTCGGTGACGACGCCGCTTCCTCGAACGATTCGAAATCGATGCAATAGCCGTTGTCACCAATGACCAGCGGCACGCCGACGGGCTGGCGACCGGTCGCTTCGATGGCCCGGTAGATCGGATGGTACACCGGCGGCATATAAATGACGCCCTCGCCCGGCTCGGTGAAGGTCCGAACCGCCAGATAGAGGGCCGGGACAATGCCGTCGACGCTGACGACACTGTCCGGCAGGACATCCCAGTCGTGGCGGCGTTTGAACCAGTCGATGGCGGCGCGGCGGTCGGCGGCGGTCTGGCTGGTATAGCCGAGGATGGCGGTTTCAAGAAATTCCTGGAGGCCGTCCACCAGTTCGGGCGGCGGTTTCAGTTCCATATCCCCAACGGAAAACGGCACTATTCCCGGCGGCACCGTCGGATCGGTGGCGCGCATCAGTTCCCATTTTTCCGATCCCATGTCGGACCGGTCGACCGTTGTTTCAAAATCGTATGGCATGGATTTCTCTCCCGGCGGCTCGTCCGGCATTTTCGAAGTTCGATTAAACCTCGTGACGCCCCCACGGTTCCCGGTACCGGCCGCGTCTCCAGTCCCCTCGGTAATACATACTATACACGATGGCGGGCTGGCGAAAAAAGCGTTATTTTTTCTGAAAGGTTCAAAACATTTACGGTAAGTTAGCATGTACCGGCCACATGTCGGCGGACAATGGCACTTCCGGTCCGGCGGGGGAAGTCGATTGTCGCCCCGACGGCGTTTTCCGGGAAAATCGTCAAAAAGGTTACACTCCACCTCTTGAAACAGCCGATAGATGTATTAGGCTGTGTTTATGGCGAAACCGCCGATGGCGTTAATCCAGCCAGGACCGTGGGCGGAGTGACCGCCGAAAAAGTAAGGACTACGTCGGCGCACCGGACCGCGCGCACGACAGGCATACACAATTCAAGCCCCATTTTAGGAGACGTATCATGAAATCAGTGCGTTCGATGCTGTTGGTTCTTGGCGGCGCGGTCTGCCTCGCCGTGCTTTCCGGGTGCGAAACACAGCAATCGGCCTGTGAACGCGAAAAACGCCTGACCGAAAGACTCGACGAACTTCAGATGGACGTCGACGGACGCTGGATGAGCGTGAACGCCGAAGTCGCGGCCATGCGGGCCAACCCGCCGGTCATCGTCCAGCAGGTGCCGGTGCCGACGCCCATGACCCCGGTCGTCGACCCCTATGCGGGACAAACGGCGCCGTCCGGCATGTCTGTGGACACCATTTCCATCGAGGACGATTTCTACGGCTCCTCGAAACGGCAGCAGCTCGAGCAACTCGCCGCCAGCGCCCGCCAGGAACAGCTCTACGACGCTCCGGCCCCGCGCCGCTCCAGCGGCGGCACCTCGAACGCTGCCAACCATATCCGCGTCCCGGTGCCGGTCCGCACCGTCCAGGCCGCCCTAAAGGAAGCCGGACATTATCCCGGCTCCATCGACGGCAAGGTTGGCCGTCAGACCATCGCCGGCATCACCTCGTTCCAACGGAGCCAGGGAATCAAGGCGGACGGCATTGTCGGGAAACAGACCTGGCCACTCCTCTACCCCTATGTCCCGGCCGGCATGTCGACGCAGCGCCTGAAGTAACCGGCACCGCGTCATCACGACTACTCGGATCCCCTCTTGCGCCCCCATTTCGCCTTGTGCGTGGGGGCGTTTTTATATGTACCACGGCCGGAAAACGGCCGGGAACGTGTCCGGCGGTGAATTGACGGCGCTTTCCCCGGCTGTTTCCCCTTTTCTTTTTAGCCGCCCGTGATACACTGATCCATCCCGGCACACGACATTTCGCAATGGCATTCAGCCCGGTCATGACCAGCGTAGTGGGGAAAAGCGCATGTTGTATTGGATTTCCGTCGCCATCGTCGTCTACGCCGCCAGCGGCGTGGCCGCCTGGATATTCCGGCATCGTCCCGGGGCGGCCGGCGTTCTCGGCGCCCTCGGCTGCGTCGTCGCCGGCGGCTTCGGTCTGTACGCGAGCGCCCTTACCCTCCTCACCCGGAGTATCGAAAACAGCCGTTCCCTCCTGAACGCGCCCCACGCCAGGCTGGCTCTCGGTATTGACTCCCTGTCCGCCCTGTTTCTTCTGCCGATATTTTTCGTCGGCGCCCTCATTGCCCTCGCCGCCCTCCGCCGCCGTCCCGGCGACTACGCCCTGAACCGGCCGCACGAGCACTGGCTGTTCTTCAACTGCACCCTGGCCGGCGCCGCCCTGGCGGTGGTGTCCCGGAACGCCATCCTTTTCCTCTTCGCCTGGGAAGTCATGACGGTGGCGTCGTTCCTCCTTATTGAAAACGATCAGCGGGAACCGGGGGATCACGGCGGCGGCTGGGTCTACCTCACCGCCGGCCATATCGGCGCCGCCGCCCTCTTCGCCATGTTCGCCCTCCTCGGCGGCGACGGCGGCGTCCTCGACTTTTCCGTCCTCCAATCCGGCGCCCGGACCGCCGGACCCGGCATCATCTCCGTCGCCTTCGTCCTCGCCTTCACCGGTTTCGGCGGCAAGGTCGGGCTGGCGCCATTCCAGACCTGGTATCCGGAAGGCTACCCGCCCGCTCCGGCCCATGTCGGCGCGCTCCTGTCCGGCGTCGTCGGGAACATGGGCATTTACGGCCTCCTCCGTTTTCTCATGCTGGCGGGGGGCGTCCGCACGCCGCCGGTGTGGTGGGGCTACCTCCTCCTTTTCGCCGGACTGGCGTCGGCCCTCATCGGCGCGGTCCGGGCCATGGCGGCCCGCGACCTCACCCGCCTCCTCGCCTGGTCGTCAGTGGAGAATTACGGCCTCATGGGCGCCGGCATCGGCCTCGGGCTCCTTGGCGCGGCGTCGGGGAACGGCGTTGTCTCCTACCTCGGCTTCGCCGGCGTCATCTTCCACATGCTGAACCATTCGGTGTCGAAGTCGCTCCTCTTCCTCAGTGCCGGCGCGGTCTACAGCCGGACCGGAACGCGGCGGCTAGACACCATGGGAGGATTGTCGAAGCGCCTGCCGTTGACCGGGCTCCTCTTTCTCGTCGGCAGTCTTGGCGCTGCGTCGGTGCTGCCACTGAATGGGTTTGTCAGTGAATTCCTTATTCTCATGGCGGCGTTCAACGGCGCGACCATGTACGAGCCGGCCTCGGTGGCGGCGGCGTCCATGTTTGTCGCCGTCATCGTCATGGCGCTCGTTGGCGGACTGGCCGTCGCCGCCTATGTGAAGGCGTTCGGCTTTGTCTTCCTCGGGAATCTCCGGGGACCGGGCGCGGCGTCGCGGGCGAAGGAGCAGCCCGGGCAGCTCCTCCCGCACGCCCACCTCGCCGTCACCGCCGTCGTCCTTGCCGTCACGAGCCCGGATGTGCTGGACGTTGTCGGCGTCACCACCCGGCAACTGGTGCGGCTCTGGCGCTTCGTGCCGGAAGGGGCGGACGATCTCGACGCCTGGCTGGCATCGCGGGGTGCGCCGGCGGGGGATTCCGTTTTTCTTGGCGCCTGGCTCCTTATCGCCTGTTTGGCTTTCGCGTATATTCTCCGGGCCGTCCTTATGCGCCGGGCGGCACGGGAGTCGGGGCCGACCTGGGACTGCGGCTATATCGCGCCGGACGGGCGGATGCAGTATACCGCCACCTCGTTCACCAGGCCGATTGTGGAGGATTTCGACGCGTTTGTGAAAATTGAAGACAGGCGAAGCGACCCGCAGGGGCTGTTCCCGACCGGGGCATCGTTCTCGTCGTGGCGGCCGGGCATTGCCCGGGCCTTCGGCTTTAGCCACCTATTCCGCCTTGTCGGCTACCTGGCGGCGCGACTGCGGATTCTCCAGGAAGGACGGGTGCAACTGTACCTCCTCTATATGGCGGCGGTCCTGGTGATTCTTCTCATGTGGAAGTTGTGATAATGTCTCAGACCATCTTGTCCATAGTCATGTTTATCCTGACCCTGGCCTTGTGCCCGCTACTCCCGGGGATTGTCAACCGGGTCAAGGCGAGATGCGCCGGTCGGACCGGCCAGCCACTTCTCCAGAAATATTACGACCTCGGAAAACTGGTCCGGAAGGACGTCGTCTATTCGACAACCGCCACCTGGATTTTCCGGGCCTGCCCGGTGGCTGTCCTCGGCGGCGCGCTGGCGGCGGCGTTGACGCCGTTCGGCCGCGGCGGCGCCCTCGTGTCGTTCCAGGGCGATTTCCTCATTTGGGCCGGAGCCCTGACGCTGGCGCGGCTCTTCATGATCCTGGCGGCGCTCGATGCCGGGTCGGCGTTCACCGGCATGGGGGCGTCCCGGGAGGCGTGGTTCGCGGTTCTCGCCGAACCGGCGATTTTCCTCGCCATGGCGGCATTGGCGGTGATTTCCCACCAGTTTTCCATGACCGGTTTTTTCCTCGCCCTGACGCCGGAGACGACCAGCCGCCACTTCATGGCGCTACTGTTCGCGGCGCTGGCGCTGTTTGTCGTGTCATTGGCGGAAAACGCCCGGATTCCGGTGGACGATCCGACCACCCACCTCGAACTCACCATGATTCATGAAGCGATGATCCTGGACCATTCCGGGCCGGACCTGGCGATTATCGAATACGGCGCCGCCCTTAAACTGTGGGTCATGGCGTCCCTCGCCGTCGGCGCGGCGGTGCCGGTGGACATCGGCAGTTGGTGGCTGGACGCCGGCTGTTTTCTGGTCGGGCTGTTTGTCTTCGCCGTGCTCCTGGGCATTGTCGAATCGGTCATGGCCAGGCTCAAACTGAACCGGGTGCCGCAGTTCCTGGTCGGCGCGGCGGTGTTGGCGGCGATATCGGTGATACTCGTAGCGAGGAGCGCATAGCGATGTGGCTGGACTACCTGTCCGTCATTTTTATCCTGACGAATTTCGTCCTTCTGGCCTCGAGCCGGCTCGGCTTCTGCATCAAGGCCGTGACGATTCAGGGCGTGGTGTTGGCGATAATCCCCCTCGTCCATGAAGGGGATCACCTCGGCGTCGCCTCCCTCGTCCTCTGCGCCGTGACGCTGGCGGTGAAAGGCTACGCCTTCCCGAAGCTCCTGAACGGCGCTATCAGCCGCGCCCGCATCCGGCGGGAGGTGGAACCGCTCGTCGGCTACAGTACCAGTATCCTCCTTGGCCTCGCGATGCTGGTGTTCGGTTTCTGGCTCCAGTCCAGGCTGCCTCTCGGCGGGAATGACGGCCTCCTGTTGCCGGCATCGTTTTTCGCCATCCTGGCCGGTTTTTTTGTGACAATCGGCCGGCGGAAGGCCTTAACCCAGATCCTCGGCTACCTCGCCCTCGAGAACGGCATTTTCGCCTTCGGCGCCGCCGCTCTTCCTGAGCACCCGTGGATGCTTGAACTCGGGGTGCTCCTGGACGTGTTCGTCGCCGTCCTTGTCATGGGCGTGGCGGTGTTCCGCATCAGTGAAGAATTCGAACACATCGACGTGGACCGGCTCCGGAGCCTCCGCGATCCGGTCGGGGAGGGGTAACCGTATGACAGTTGTCCTTCTCCTGGCGATTCCCCTGGCCGGGGCGCTCCTCGCCCTCGCCCTCCCGGCCTCGGCCGACCGCTACCGGCGGCCGCTCGTTCCGGCCGTGGCCCTCGTCCATTTCGCCCTCGTCGTCCGGCTCTGGACCGGCCGGGCGGACAGCCTGCCGGAACTCGAGTCGTGGCTGGCGGCGGATTCCCTCGGCCTTCTCTTCCTCACCCTGACGAGCGGGCTGTTCCTGCCGACATCGTTTTACGTCATCGGCGACATGCTCCGCTATGCGGAAAAGCGCGCCGCCGCCGGCGTGTCGGAACGGATTTACGTCGTCGGCCTCCTTGCCTTCCTGTTCTCCATGACCGCCGTCTGCCTCTCCACCGACCTCGGCCTTCTTTGGGTGGCGGTGGAAGCGACGACGCTGGCGACGGCTCCCCTTATCTACTTCCGGAAAAGCCCGGGCGCTCTCGAAGCGACGTGGAAATATCTCCTTGTCTGCTCGGTCGGGATTGCCCTGGCGCTCCTCGGCACCTTCATTCTCGCCGCCGCCGCCGGGGCGGACGGTGCCATGACCTTGAACATTCGGGGCCTCGCCGCTATTGCCGAAAACCTTGACCCGAACCTCCTCAGGGCCGGATTTATCTTTCTCCTTGTCGGCTACGGCGCCAAGATGGGCCTGGCGCCGATGCACACCTGGCTCCCCGACGCGCATTCGGAATCGCCGTCGCCGGTGTCGGCATTGCTATCGGGAACGCTTCTCAATGGCGCCTTTCTCGCCATCCTTCGGGCGGTGGACATCATGACCGCCGCCGGACAGGGCGAATTCGCCAACGAACTCCTCCGCCTGTTCGGACTGTTTTCGATGGCCCTGGCCGGAGCGTTCATTCTTGGCCAAAAGGATTTCAAGCGGCTGTTGGCCTATTCGTCGGTGGAACATATGGGCATCCTCGCCTTCGCCGTCGGACTTGGCGGGTCGGGCATTTACGCCGCCCTCCTCCACGCCGTGAACCATACGTTCGCAAAAGGCTGCCTGTTCCTCACGGCCGGCAACATCATGTTTCGGTACCACTCGAAGTCGACGCTGACCGTCCGGGGCGTCCGCCGGGGAATGCCGATGAACGGCGCCTTATGGCTGGCCGGTTTCCTCGCCATCTGCGGACTGCCGCCGTTCGGGATTTTCCTGACAGAAATTTCCATCCTAATCCGGAGCTTCGCCGGCGGGCGCTATGTCGAAGGCGGCTTGTACCTCCTCTTTCTGGCGGTGGTGTTTATCGGCATGCTCGGGGTATTTCTTGGCATGCTCCGGGGCGAAGCGCCCGCATTGCCGGACGGGGAACGGGCGGAATCGCCACTTATGGCGCTCCCGGGCCTGGCGGCCATCGCCATCGTGCTTGTCCTCGGCTTCGGCGTGCCTGATTTCCTCGGCGTCCGGCTGACCGACGCCGCCGCCATCCTTGACGCCATTCCAACCGCCACCCAGGGAGTTTTGCCATGAGCCTACAGGCGGCATTGGTCGCGAACGGAACCGCTGTACCGCTGGCGGACATCCCGGAAGGGAGCGTCCCGCAGCTTCGGTCCCTTATTCTCGAGAAGGTGGCGGGCGGGTCGCACCTGGCCTCGTTCTTTCCCTTCATGAATGGCGACCGGACCATGCTCATGGCAGTCCTTACGAACCCGGAAGAAGGCGGCCTCGCCGTCGGCATGGCGCCGGTCGGCGATTCGTACACGTCCCTTACGCCGGAGTGCGCCGAAGCGCACCTGTTCGAACGGGAAATCGCTGAAAACTGCGGCATTGTGCCGCGCGGGCATCCGTGGCTCAAACCGGTCCGCTTTACCGGCACGGTGGCGGACGACCGGTTGCCGGCGTCGTTTTTCGACCGGCGGGTCGGGGCGATGGACTTTTTCCGGGTCGAAGGCGAGGAAATCCACGAGGTGGCGGTGGGGCCGGTCCATGCCGGGGTGATTGAACCGGGGCATTTCCGCTTCCAATGCCACGGCGAGGAAGTGATTCATCTGGAGATTTCCCTCGGCTACCAGCACCGTGGCGCCGAAATGATGCTCCGCTCCGCCCCGATTCGGCGCGGCCGGTACATCGCCGAGACCGTCGCCGGGGATACCAGTTGCGGCCACGGCCTCGCCTACGCGATGACGGTGGAAGCGCTGGCCGGACTCCCTGTCCCGGACAGCGCCGACCGGGTACGGGCCATCGGCCTTGAACTGGAACGCATCGCCAACCACACCGGCGACCTCGGCGCCTTGTCCGGCGATGTCGGTTTTTTACCGACAGCCAGCTTTTGCGGACGGCTCCGGGGTGACATCCTAAACCTCACCGCCCTCATCGCCGGGAACCGCTTCGGCCGGGGCCTTATTGTCCCCGGGGGCGTCGGGTATTATATCGACAACGCCATGGCCGGAACCATCCGGGAACGGCTGGTCACGGCCTGGAAGGACATCCGGGGCGCTGTCGATCTCCTGTTCCGGCGGCCGTCGGTGCTGGCCCGGTTCGAAGAGACTGGCACCGTTCCCCGCCACACCGCCGACCACCTCGGGCTGGTCGGACCGGCGGCGCGGGCCAGCGGGCTGGAAGTGGATGTCCGCCACGAACTGCCGACCGGCATCTACCGGCGGGAGGAATTCCCCCTCGAACTCCAGGGCGAAGGCGACGTGCTGGCCAGGGCCAGACAGCGCTACGCCGAGATGGCGACATCAGTGGCGTTCATCGACCGGCTCCTCCAGGAGGACTGCGCCGCGCCCCGGCCGGTGAACCCGGACGACATCGTCCTCCGGCCCGACCATTTCGCCGTGTCCCTCGTGGAGGGCTGGCGCGGACAAGTCTGTCATGTCGGCCTCACCGGCGGTGACGGGTTGTTCCACGCCTACAAGATTGTCGACCCGTCGTTCCATAACTGGACCGGCCTTGCCATGGCGCTCCGGGGACAGCTTATTTCCGACTTTCCCCTCTGTAACAAGAGTTTTAACCTGTCGTACTGCGGGTTTGATCTGTAACCGTCATTACCTGAACTCCCCGAGGAGACCGCCATGCGTGCGGCACTACTTATTCCGGCCCGATTCGCTTCGACCCGCCTCCTGGGCAAACTACTCCTGGCCGAGACCGGCCTACCCCTTATTTGCCACACCGCCGAACGGGCGGCGCGAATTCGGGATTTGTCGAACGGGCGTTTCGGCGACGTCGTCGTCGCCGCCGACGATCCGCGCATTGTCGACGCGGTGGAGGACTGGGACAGCCAGGCTCGCCTCGGCGTCAGGGCGGTCATGACCGACCCGTCGCACCAGAGCGGTTCGGACCGCATCGCCGAAGTGGCGGAAAACCTGCCGGACGACATCGACGCCGTCCTGAACCTTCAGGGCGACGAACCGGACATCGACCCGGTCGCGGTCCTCGCCCTCGCCGACTTTTTTGAAAAGACCGCACCCGACATCGCCACCATGGTCTATCCCCTGACGACGCGGGAGGACCGGGAAAATTCGTCCCTCGTCAAGGCGGTCCTCGGCGCCGGCGGACGGGCGCTCTATTTCAGCCGGGCCGATATTCCGTTCCGCCGCGAAGTCGGGCCGTTCACGCCGCCGGCCTACGGCCATGTCGGGATCTACCTGTACCGCCGGGAGGCGCTCGAGAAGTTTGTCGCCTTGCCGCCGGGCGGGCTCGAGCAGACGGAAAAACTCGAGCAACTCCGCGCCCTCGAAGCCGGGATGACCATCCGCGCCCTCGTCCTCGACGCAAAACCGCCGAAAGGCATCGACATCGCCACCGACTACGCCGAATTCGTCAAACGCACGGTGGAACGGAAAGCCGCCGATGGGCCGGTTTTCGATTGATTGCCGGGGCCGGGTTGGGGACAATGGGCTGATTCGGAGGTATTTTATCAAACAACGTTGTCCTGACGAGGATATGGAAAGCAATGGTTGAAGCGGCGGAAGCGGAAGAATCGGTTGCCACATTTCCCGAGTTGGAACTCATCGACAGCCTCATCAGCGGCCTCGAGGCGCTTATCCATGAGTCCGACGAAACGCCGCTGACCATCGACGTCAAGGACAAGCCGCGCCGCCTCGTCTACCGTGTCCTCGGCACCAACACGCCGGCGGAACGGAAGCTCCACTCCGGCGACGCGATATTCCTCAATTCCGACCGGCTCATTCTCCGCTGCGCCAGCACCCAGGCGGTCAGGATGTCGCCCCTCGAGGTGACGATTCAGGCGGAAAAGAGCGGCCGGGGCGAAACCATCGCCACCATCCGGGGGAAGGTCAAGGAGATGAAACGGGTCCGGGGCGGCTACGACCTCGAGGTCGAGGTGTCGGACTCGCGGAAAACCCGGATAACGCCGAGCCAGAAACTCCGTGAATGCCTCGGGAAAAACGACTCGGTGGCCTGGAACCGCTGGTGCCAGGACATCACCGGCCATATGGAACTGGTCGGGATGGATCTCCGGAACGCCGACCTCACCGGCTACGACCTGTGCTGCGCCGACCTCACCGGGTCGGACCTGTCCGGCGCCAACCTGACGGGCGCCATCCTGGCCGGTGCGGATCTCAGCCATACCATCCTGGACAACGTCACCGTGACCGGGACCGATTTTTTCCGGGCGCGGATGAGCCGGTCGCAGGCGGCGCTTCTCCCGCTGTCCGGCATGCCGGAGGTGGAAAGCGTCATGTTCGACTCGTGACCGCCACTACCGCGCCAGCCGGGCGGAACATGGCCCGGCGTCATTGGGGCCCGTTTTTCCCGCCTGACGTTTTCCATCCATAACCAGGCGCCGTCTCCTCCTCATCCATAAACTTGCCAACCGGAAAAGAACCGTTATGCCAGTCGAAAATGAAAAGACCCTGATATTCGGCCGCTACAGCCGCGAGGACTGCGGCCTGCCGCCGGTCGGCGCTGACATCTGGCGGGAACGGTTCGGCCTGTGGAAAATAGTCGCCCTTGCCGCCGCCATCGCCGTCATGGGCTGGTTCGCCGGCGGCGTCAGCGCCCGGTACCGGGAGGCGCGACTCCGGGTTCTCCCGGCGGAACTTTACCGGGCTGACGCCGACCGGATACCCGCCCTCCTCGCCGAAGGCAAGATGCTCGCCACCGCCCTTCCCCACAACCGGCGCATGCGCCGCGACCTCGCCTACGGCCTGGCCATCGCCGGCGACCGCGCTCCGGACCGCCTCGGCTATTACGGCAGCGCCGCCAGCATTCTCGACCATGTCGATCCGGATTCGTTTTTCCCCGGCGAGGAACGCTTCGCCAGCCTCGTGACGACGGCCGGATTTTACGAAGAGACCGGCGATTTCGAAGCCGCCTTCGCCAGGCTGGAAGCGGCGGAACAGGCCCTCCGGGACATCCCGGACGACGCGACCCGGAACTCGTACCGGCTCCTCCTCGCCAATGCCCGCGCCTATTTCCTCGCCATCGCGCCACGGAATCGCGGCGGCGATCCGGAGCAGGCTTTGAAGCTGGCCCTCCTGATGATAACCTCCCGGGACCAATTGCCCGGCGGCGGCTACGCCTCGGATTCGGCGGCGTTCCTCGACACCCTCGCCACCGCCCGTCACGCCAACGGCGATTTTGCCGGCGCTGTCCAGGCCCAGCGGATGGCCTTGGGGCTGGCGGAGCAGTCGAACTTATCCGTCTATATCAATCACTACGACGAATTCGCCGCCGCCGAATAGGCATGGTTCCAACGAACCGCGATCCGGCCGTTCACGACCGGTCCGTTCGCACCGGACGGATTTTTCCATTCATTCCTTGACAGAACCGTCACCGTTACGGAAAGTACCATAAGCACTACGGGCATCCCGGACCATAGCTCTGCCGCAACACTCCCCGACCGGGGAGAACAACGAGCCGGTCCGGCCGCCCTCCCAACGAAAGGGGGTAAACAATGTCCAAGGAATTTCTTTCGCGCCGCGTTCTCGAACTCGAACCCAGCGCCACCCTCGCCATGAACGCGAAGGTGAAAAAACTCAACGCCGAAGGCAAGAAAGTCATTTCCTTCAGCGTCGGGGAACCCGATTTCAAAACGCCCAAACACATCTGCGACGCGGCCAAAAAAGCCATCGACGACGGCATGCACGGCTACACCGCCGTCGCCGGCGTGCCGGAACTGCGGAAAGCCATCGCCGCCTCCCTGACCCGGGACACCGGCGTCGAGTTCAAGCCGGAGCAGACCGTCGCCTCCCCGGGCGGAAAATACGCCATCTACCTGGCCCTCCTCGCCCTCATCAACCCGGGTGACGAAGTCATCATCCCGGCGCCGTATTGGGTGAGTTATCCCGAGATGGTCCGCCTCGTCGGCGGCGTTCCGGTCATCGTCGACACCCGGGAGGAAGACCTGTTCGCCGTCTCCCCGGCCGCCCTCGACGCCGCCATCACGCCGCAAACGAAGGCGATTATCCTGACGTCGCCGTCCAACCCGACCGGTCAAATCGTCCCGGCCGAGGTCATCGCCGAAATCGGCGCCATCTGCGAGCGGCGCGGCATCTGGTGCCTGTCCGACGAAATCTACAACCACCTCATTTTCGGCGGCGCCAAACATAAGTCCATCGCCTCCGTCTCCGACTACTGCCGCGACCACACCGTCGTCATCAACGGCTGCGCCAAAACCTACGCCATGACCGGCTGGCGCATCGGGTGGACCGGTTCACCGGTCGCCGTCGCCAAGGCCATAGACGACCTCCAGGGCCAGACCTGCTCGAACACCAGTACTATTTCCCAGGCCGCCGCCATCGAAGCGTTGAACGGCCCGCAGGACTGCGTCGCGGAAATGCGTTCCCATTTCGAACGCCGCTGCGGCATTATTCACGAATTGTTGAACGACATTCCGGGCGTCACCTGCGCCATGCCGAAAGGCGCGTTCTACGCCCTGCCGAACGTCTCCGGCTTGTTCGGGAAAACCCTCGGCGGCGTTACCATCAAATGCCCGACCGATCTGGCGAACGTCGCCTTGGACAAGGCCCTCATCGCCATGGTGCCGGGCGAGGCGTTCGGCGCGTCGAACCATGTCAGGCTTTCCTACGCCACGTCGGACGAAAATATCCGGGAAGGCTGCCGGCGCCTGAAAGAACTGGTTGTCGGCTGAGTTCAGGGTCGGATTCGTTCGTGAACGCAAAGTCGTCATCAGGCCGTTTTCCTGTAAACGACCGGTGACCTCTTGACCGAACCGGCGAATTATCAATAATCGAAGAGTTGGGTGGTATACAACCGCTATCTGCCCCGGGGTGCAGGTTTGTCCTGCATGCCGGGCTTTTATTTATGTTTGAAAAGGATTTGACATGTCCTCCGACGCAGTCCCCATGACCGAAGAAGGGATGGCCCTCATAAAGGCCGAAATGGCCGAACTCGAGCGGAAAAGGCCCGAGATCAAAAAAGCCATCGAAGAGGCCAGGGAAAAAGGCGATCTCCGCGAAAACGCCGACTACCACGCGGCCCGTGAAGAACTCGGCATGCTGAACGCCCGCATCGCCCAGTTGAACGGCATGCTCGCCAACGCCGTCATTATCGACCCGTCGAAGGCGCCGAAGGACAAGGTCGTCCTCGGTACAACCGTGACCTTCACCCGCCTGAAGGACAACAAGCAGCTCGTCCGCACCATCGTCGGCGCCGGGCAGGCCGACGCGGCGGCGGGGAAAATCCTCTCCACTTCGCCCCTCGCCAAGGCGATGGTCGGCCACGGCCCCGGAGAAACGGTGACAGCGGATCTGCCGGCCGGCGCCATGGAAATCCGCATCGACAAAATCGAGTTCAAGTAACCTGCCGACCGTTCAAATCGGCGACGCATCCGTTGATGGAGGCGTTTGGGCAGTCCATTCCCTTTGACCGGGAACTGGCGCGGCAGGATGTCCAGGGCAGCCTGGCACATGCCGAAATGCTCGCCTCGGTGGGATTGATTGCCAAAAAGGACTTCACCGCCATCCGGAAGGGCCTCCAGGAAATCCGCCGGGACATAGAGGACGGGAAATTCGTTTTCGACCCGGCGAACGAGGACATCCACATGTCCATCGAGGCCGACCTGACCCGCCGCATCGGCGATGCGGCCAAGAAACTCCACACCGGCCGGAGCCGGAACGACCAGGTGGCGACCGACCTCCGCCTGTGGACGCGGGAAAAAATCGACGCCATAACGGAGCGGCTCCGCCTCCTCATGCTCGCCTTCGTCGCCGTCGCCGAACGGGAACGGGATATCATCATCCCGGGCTATACCCATCTGCAACGGGCCCAGCCGGTGATGCTCGCGCACCATCTCCTCGCCTATGTCGAGATGTTCGGCCGGGACCGGGAACGGTTGGCCGATTGCCGCCGCCGGACAAACCGGTTGCCGCTTGGCTCAGGCGCGCTGGCCGGGTCGACCCTGCCGCTTGACCGGGAACTGATCCGCGACCGCCTCGGCTTTGACAGCCTGTGCGAAAACTCCATGGATGCGGTGTCGGACCGGGATTTCGTCCTGGAAACGCTGTCCGATCTGGCCATCGTTGCCATCCACACGAGCCGCCTCGCGGAGGACATCATTCTCTGGACTTCGTCGGAATGGGGCTTGGCGAAGCTGGACGATGCCTGGTCGACCGGCAGTTCCATCATGCCGCAGAAGCGGAATCCGGATCTTCTCGAACTGACCCGGGGCAAGACCGGGCGGGTGGTCGGGAGCCTCGTGAGCCTCCTCACCGTCGTCAAGGGCCTCCCGATGACGTACAACCGTGACCTTCAGGAAGACAAGGAACCGCTCTTTGACGCGGTTAGGACAGTCGAGTTTGTCCTTGAATGCCTGACCGAATTTCTTCCGACCCTCCGGTTCAACAAGACCCGCGCCGCCGAAATGCTGAAGGACGGCTACCTCGACGCAACCGTCCTCGCCGAATACCTGGTGGAAAAGGGCTTGCCGTTCCGAAGCGCCCACGAAGTCTCCGGCCAACTGGTCCGCCTCGGCGAAGACAGCGGCAGGCAGCTCGGGGAACTTTCTCTCGAAGAGATGCGGGCGGTCAGTACGCTCATTACAAACGAAATTTTTAAGCGCCTCGATCCGGCTCGGACGCCGACCAGTTACGCCACCGCCGGAGCGGCCGGACCGCGTTCGGTCACGAAGGCGCTCGGCGGCTGGAAGCGGAAGCTGGCGAAAAAGGCGTGACCGGATACCGGGACCAACGGCTGTCCCGCCCGGGCATTCAGGTAAAACAGGCGATTTCTGCGGTATTTCCATTTATATGACGGGTTTTACCACCCCACAGTACAGGTACGAACACATGCGGAAAGTGACCCTTCTCGGCGCCACCGGTTCCATAGGCACCAGCACTCTGTCGGTTCTCCGGGACCATCCGGAAGACTTCCGCGTCGTCGGCCTCGCCGCCGGCCGGGCGGGGGAAAAAATCATCGGCCTCGGGGCGGAATTCCCCGACGCCGCCATTGCCGTCGCCGAGGAGTCGCCGTCGTTCCGGCGCGACCTCCGCGCCGCCGGCCACCGGGGACAGGTGTTTATCGGCGCCGACGCGGCCGAACACCTCACCCGCCAGGTCGACGCCGACATCCGCGTCGCCGCCATCCGCGGGACCGGCGGACTGGCCAGTTCTTTTGCCGCCGCCGAAATGGGCGGGCGCGTCCTCCTCGCCAACAAGGAGGCCTTGGTCTCGGCCGGGCGGCTCTTCATGCAGGCGGCCCGCGACAACGGTACAGAGGTGTTGCCGCTCGATTCCGAACACTCCGCCATCTGGCAGTGCATCGGATCGTACGGCCGAAGCGAAATTGAAAAAATAACCATCACCGCCAGCGGCGGGCCGTTCCGCGAATGGTCGCGGGAGGAAATCGCCGTCGCCCGGCCGAAAGACGCCCTCCGTCATCCGGTCTGGAGCATGGGTGAAAAAATTAGCGTCGACTCGGCCAGCCTCGCCAATAAAGCCCTCGAGGTCATCGAAGCGATGCACCTCTTCCACATTCCGTGGGAAACACTGGACGTCCTTGTCCATCCCCAAGCGGCGGTGCACGGGATGGTCGAATTTATCGACGGGTCGGTCATCGCCCATATGGGTATTTCTGACATGCGCCAGCCGATCCAGCACATGCTGTTTTATCCGGACAAACGCCCGTCGCCGTTAAAACGGCTCGATCTGGCGAAAATGGGCAAACTCGAATTTTACGCCCCCGACACCGCCCGCTTCCCCATTCTCGAGTACGGCATGGAGGCGGCCCGTCGCGGCGGCAAGTATCCGGCCCTTTTCAACGCCGCCAACGAATGCGCGGTGGAACTGTTCCTGGCGGAACGCATAGGCTTTATGGACATGGCGGAAATCATCCGGTCAGCCATGAATCAGTCCGTGCCGGGAGAGTTCAACAATCTTGACGAGGTGAGGGAAATCCACGAACTGGCCCGCCGCTGTTGCACCGATTTCGTGCGCTCGCGAAGCGCCGAACCGGCGTAAACCGCGCGGTCCGACGCTCCGGCTTTTCGGGAATCGCGTCGTTTGTGGCATATCGCGCCGTGCCGGCGCGGACCGTCCTTTCGATTCTACGAAGAGACGAGTCCCAGCCGGATAACCCATAAGGGAGTTGAACCATGGCCGAATCCTCCGAGTTCCATATTGAAAAATTGGTCGACAGCCTCGTCGCCACCTGCCAGGACAACCAGGCCGTCAATCATATCGAAGGCCACGATCTGCCGGACAAGGCGTCGGTGGAACAGGTCCTCGACATGCTCCTCGCCATCCTTCTTCCCGGGTACACGCAGGGGAAGGCGGTTTCGCCGGCCAGCCTGCCGTACTATTTCGGCGACCTGATTACCCGCGTCCAGACCGAACTGACCGGCCAGGTCGAACGCGCCCTCGCCTACGATTGCCGCATCCGCCAGCAGAACGACCACGAGTGCCTCTCGTGCTCCCGGGCGACGGAAGCCGTCCACGGCCTCCTCATGGCGCTTCCCCACCTCCGGGAAGTCCTGAAAGACGACGTCCACGCCGCCTTCAACCGGGACCCGGCGGCGGAAAGCCTCGACGTCATCCTTTTCTGCTATCCCGGCATCGAGGCGGTGGCGACCCAACGCCTCGCCCACGTCCTTTACCAGGGGAATATCCCGATCATTCCCCGGATGTGGACGGAACGGGCGCATTCGCGGACCGGCATCGACATTCATCCCGGCGCCACTATCGGCCGGCGGTTCTTTATCGATCACGGTACCGGCATTGTCATCGGCGAAAGCACGGTCATCGGGAACGATGTCGCTCTCTACCAGGGCGTCACCCTCGGCGCTCTCAGCCCGGCCAAGGGCCAGTCGCTCCGCGCCGTCAAGCGCCACCCGACAATCGAGGATGACGTGATCATCTACGCCGGGGCCACCATCCTCGGCGGTGAAACGGTGGTGGGGAAAGGTTCGACCATTGGCGGCAGCGTCTGGCTGACCGAATCGGTGCCGCCGGGCAGCCGGGTGATGATGGCGATGGAAGACCTGGTCGTGAAACGAATGGCGACCATGTCTGAAAGACGCCGACGGGAAGAAGCCCGCGTTACCCTCTGATGCTCTGTAAAGAAAACCCATTCGCCATGAAACCCCTCTCCATCGGCTTTACCTACGACCTGAAGGACGACTACCTGGCGGCGGGCTACGACCCGCTGACCGTCGCCGAATTCGACAGCCCCGTCACCATCGACGCCATTGACCGGGAACTCACCGCCCTCGGCCATACCGTCGACCGCGGCGGATCGTTCCCGAACCTGGTGAAGCGCCTCGCCGGCGGCGACCGCTGGGACCTCGTCTTTAATATCGCCGAAGGCCTCCACGGCCCGGGCCGCGAGGCCCAGGTCCCGGCCCTTCTCGAAGCCTACGGCATTCCCGTCACCTTCGGGGATTCCCTCTGCCTCGCCGTCTGCCTCCATAAAGGTTACACGAAACACATCGTCCACGGCCACGGCGTGCGGACGGCGCCGTTCCGCGTCGTCGAATCAGAGGACTTTGATTTCGACAGTCTTCCGCTCCGCTATCCCCTGTTCGCCAAGCCGGTGGCCGAAGGCACCGGGAAAGGCGTCCTTCCCACCGGCAAGGCGGCGGATGCGGAACAGCTTCGCCGGGTCTGCCGCGATTTACTCGAGCGGTTCCACCAGCCGGTGTTAGTCGAGGAATTTTTGCCCGGGCGGGAATTCACCGTCGTCATTGTCGGCACCGGAGACGCCGCGCGAGTCCTTGGCGTCATGGAGGTCGAACTCCTGGACACCGCCGATCCGGAAGTGTACAGCTTTGAAAACAAGGACCGCTACCTCGAACGGGTGCGGTACCATCTTGCCACCGGCCCGGTGGCGGAGGCGGCGGCACAGGCGTCTCTCACCGCCTACCGCGTTCTCGGCTGCCGCGATGCCGGCCGCGCCGATATTCGCCTCGACCACGAAGGTGAACCATGTTTTATCGAGATTAATCCGCTGGCCGGACTCAATCCCGACCATTCGGATCTGCCGATTTTATGCCGGTTATTGGCGATTGGCTATGATGAGCTGATTCGGACCATTGTCGAATCGGCCGGAAAGCGGGTGCGCCATGACTGGCACAGCCAGCATTTTCACAACAATCGGCCGGGTGGCGCTTCTTCACGACGCCGCCGCGCTGGACGGCGACGCCGCCGACCGGGACGTCGTCGACCAGATGGAAGCGGTGGAACAGGCCATTCGGGAACGCGGTGGAAAGACGGTGCGGTTCCCCGTCAGCTTGAACATATGGGAATTGAAGCGCTGGATCGGATCGGAAAAGCCCGGCCTCGTTTTCAACCTGGTTGAATCCCTCGACCGCTCCGACCGGCTCCAGACCGTGGTGCCGCTCCTCCTCGAGGACTGGCGGGTGCCGTTCACCGGCAGCGGCTCCCTCGGGATGCTCCTCTCAAACAACAAGTTGGCCAGCAAGGAACGCCTGGCCGAAAGCGGCCTGCCGGTTCCGGACGGCTTGTGGGCCGACCGGCACGGCGAGCCGTTTTTCGCCGAGCGATTCATCGACGGCCGGGAGTTCAACCTCTCCCTTATCGAGAATGAATCCGGCGGCGTCACCGTGTTGCCGGAAGCGGAAATCCGCTTTGAGAATTTCCCGGCCGGCAAACCGGCCATCGTCGGCTACCAGGCGAAATGGGTCGAGGATTCTCCGGAATATATCGGCACGACGCGCAGTTTCGAATTTCCGCCCAGTGACGACACCCTGCGGAAAAACCTGAAAAAAGCGGCTGTCCGCTGCTGGCGAATTGTCGGCCTCCGAGGCTACGCCCGGGTCGATTTCCGCGTCGACAACCTTGGGAACATCGCCATCCTCGAAGCCAACGCCAACCCCTGCATCAGCCCGGACGCCGGTTTCGCCGCCGCCGCCGAGCGCGGCGGCATGTCGTACGGCGACATGGTGGAACATATCGCCCGCGCCGCCCTGCGTCGCGCGGCCCCCGCTCCCTCTGGCGTTTGGATTTC